>JADGAX010000005.1:2153-246506 GCA_015231795.1 Alphaproteobacteria bacterium
CTCACACCAACGCAAAGGAGGACCGCCATGGGCGGATTCAATTCAGTCACGGAGGCGCTGCCCTCCGGGAACCGTACAACCCGTCCGGCGTGCCGCTGGGCAAGGCGGCCAACAACGATGACAGCTTCGTCCTGCCCGAGACGGGCAAAGGCGGCAACTGGAGCGGCCAGGATTTGTCGCCCTCGAACGCCCTGACGCAGCAGATGCAGGAAGCGGAAACTCCCGCCCAGAAACCCACATCAGCCCTCGGAAACGGCTTGCTTGGCGACATGGGCGAGGATGATCGCAAACTCAATCCCATCGTCTCGACGCTGACCAAGGAACATCCCAAAAATCCTGTGCGTCTGCAGGGCGGCTTGTTGGGCGAGCCGAGCCAACTACAACGGCCCGTAAAGCCGCCCGACCCTTTCTCAGAGTTGGGCGACCTGCCAAAACTGCGCAAGTTATGGACGGCTCGCCGCATCGACAGCGAAAAACGCGCCATGCACGACAACTGGGCGCGCCTCATCAACAGCACGCAGGATTTCGGCGGCATCATTCCCACCTTCAAACGCCATATCGAGACGAATGGAGAAACCGGTCGGGCCGACGTGGCCGACATGATCGGGCGCGTTTCGCAAAGCAATCCCGATCACGCCCGCTTCTTCCAGCGCGAGCTTGCAACGGCGCTGGGCGGCGAGATCATTCAAGCCCGCAGGATGGACGAGCCGGTGGAGAATGCTGGCCTGTTGGGTGAAGCGAAATCCAATCGTTTCAGCGATCCGGACTTCGAGAAAAGCTATTGGCGCAGCGCCGAGGCCTACAAGGCCGAGTTCGAAAAGCGGCAGAGGGAGTTTATGAAAGAGGCGGATATGCGCGTCTATCCGCAACATCCTGTTCAGCCTGCTCGCCATCGCCATTTGGGCGGTGGAATGAAGCCCTCACGGGAAAGAAGACCGCACCGTCAGACGATCTGATAGAGCAGCGGCTCGCCCGCCAACAGGCGGCGGCAGTTTTCGGCCGCCACCGTCACCGAGCGGGCCAGGGTTTCCGACGTCAACCAAGCAGCATGCGGCGATAGCGTGACGTTGGGAAGGTCAAGTAACGGGTGGTTCTTGCGCAAGGGTTCGTCTTCGAACACGTCAAGGGCGGCGTTTAATCGGCCCGCCGTCAACAAATCGATCAGCGCCGTTTCGTCGATTAGGCCGCCCCTGGCCGTATTGACCAGCAGCGCGCCTTGGCGCATGCATTCAAGTCGGCGACGGTTCAAGATATGGCGCGTGCCGTCGCTAAGCGGCAAATGCAAGGATACGATGTCGCTTTCTTCCATCAAGGAGTCGAGCTGTCGCCACTCGGCGATGCCTTCGTTCTCGGGTTTGGGCAAACGGGTCCAATAAAGCAGCCTGGCGCCCATCATTTTCAGAATCGGCGCCAAGCGCCTGGGCACGGCGCCAAATCCCACAAGACCTACGGTGCGCCCACCCACTTCGCACAAATGTTCAAGTTCCGAGGCTGGTATCTGCCAGCGCCCGTCTTCGCGCAGCAAACGATCGGTCGCCGCCAGCCTGCGCAAACCCGCCAGCATCAAGCCCAGGGTCATTTCGGCAACCGCAGGCGCGTTGATTCCCGGCATGTTGGCGACCGCGACGCCGCGTTCGCGGGCAGCTTCGATATCGATGGTGTTAAGGCCAGTGCCGATTTTTTGAACCAAGCGCAACTTGGGCGCATTGGCCAGGGTTTGAGCCGTCACCGGCTTTAGCACATGCCACAGCACTTCGGCTTCCGGCAACAGGCGGGAAAAGCGTTGCTCGTCGCTTTCGGCGCAAAAGGCGACCTCGATCGATTCATGCGCCAAACGCGCGATCTTGGACGCCAAGCCGGGGCCGGGTTCGAAATGAAAGAGAACCTTCAAGGGGCGCCTCTTCCCGACCGATCAATCGACGGAAACTGGCTCGACGGGCTGGTTGCGGCCGATGGGTTCGACCGTCGCTTCGCCCTGAGCCTCGACGCCCTGTTCGCCCTCGCCCTCGCCGTCATTCTCATCGCCGATATGCGGCTGGTCGTCGGCTGGAGTCGACATCATGGGGCGGCGCTGTTGCTGACCCGCCTGCTGATTCATGCTGTTGATGACCCGGTAGTAATGTTCGGCATGCTGATAGAAGTTTTCAGCGGCGATGCGGTCGCCCGCCGCCTGGGCATCCCTGGCCAGTTGCAGATACTTTTCCAGCACCTGATGGGCATTGCCGCGAACCCTTATGTCGGGGCCGTTGCTGTCGAATGTCTGCGGGCGCATCGGCATATGCTTCTTGCCGTTATTATTGTGCCCATGACCCCCGTGGCCGCGTCCACGAGAGCGTTTATTGTTCATCGGTTGGCCGTTCAAGTCTTTGGTTTCCCTAATTATCGCGCACCTTGACCGAAATGGTCGTAACGGCAAGCCAGTCGCGCTGGAAAAGCGAACCGCGGTGCTGGAGGTCACTTGCACGCATCCGGAGCTGGCTCAACGCCGCGTGCCTTGATGAACCCAACCTAGCGCCAAGCAATCGGTTTTCCAACCGTTTTTTTCGCCTTATCCTCGGTTTTCGACCAGAATCGCCCGTTCCACCCCGCCAAGGTCTGCATGCAACCCCAGAAGGTCAAGGCCCGCAGCGCCCAGCAGAGTGGAAACCTCCGCGGCCTGACCGGCCCCCAGTTCCAGCACGGCGATGCCCTTGGGGGCCAATAGCCGCTTCAAATCCACAGCGATCCGTCGATAGGCGGCCAGACCGTCGCCGCCGCCGTCCAACGCTAGGCGTGGCTCATATAGCGCCACTTCGGGTTCAAGTCCGTCGATCTGTCGGCTGGGAATATAGGGGGGATTCGAGACGATCAGATCGAAGGAACCGTCCAGACCCTGCCCCCAATCGCCTATTTGAAAGCGGGTTCTGGCGTCGAAACCCAGCCTGGCCGCGTTCGCCGCCGCCAATTGGACGGCATCGGGATTCTTATCGACGCCAAGCCCCGTCGCATTCGGATATTCGGCGATGAGCGCCAGCAAAAGGCATCCCGTGCCGGTTCCCAGATCAAGGACCTGCAAAGGCAGGCTGCGCTCGGGCCAATGGGCGATCACCGCTTCGATCAGCGTTTCGCTGTCGGGGCGGGGTATCAATCCGGCTTCGCCCATCATCAGATCCAGCGACCAGAAGTCCCAATGACCGATCAGCCGCTGCAAGGGTTCGCGCTGGCATCTGCGCCCAAGCAGCGTTTCGAAAATGGCTTGTTGCTCAGGCCCGACGTCAAGACGCGACGACAGGCCCAACTCGCCCAAGCGCAGGCCCAGCGCAAAAGCCAGAAGATAGCGGGCGTCAAGCTGCGCCGCCTCAACGCCCGCCGCCGCCAGGCGCCGACTGGCCGCCTTCAGGATATCTTGCGAGCAGTTCATTCCATCTCGGCCAGACGCGATGCCTGATGCGCGGAAATCAGGGCGTCGATGATTTCCTCAAGCTCGCCCATCATCACGCGGTCGATCTTGTAAAGCGTCAGGTTGATGCGGTGGTCGGTCACCCGGCCTTGCGGGAAGTTGTAGGTGCGGATGCGTTCGGAGCGGTCGCCCGATCCAACCTGAGTCTTGCGGTTGGCGGCCCGCTCGGAATCGACCTTTTCGCGCTCGATGTCGTACAGCCTGGCCCGCAGCAACTTCATCGCCTTGGCCTTGTTCTTGTGCTGGCTTTTCTCTTCCTGGCAAGCCACGGCAAGGCCGGTGGGAAGATGGGTGACGCGCACCGCCGAATCCGTGGTGTTGACGTGCTGGCCGCCAGCGCCCTGGCTTCGATACACATCGACGCGCAGGTCCTTGTCTTCGATCTTGATGTCCACTTCCTCGGCTTCGGGCAATACGGCCACCGTTGCCGCCGATGTATGGATGCGCCCGCCTGCCTCGGTGGCCGGAACGCGCTGGACGCGATGGACGCCCGATTCGAACTTAAGCCTGGCGAACACGCCCTGGCCTGAAATCTCTGCCGAACCTTCCTTCATGCCGCCGATCCCGGTATCGCTGACTTCCAGAATCTCGAACCGCCAGCCATGCAATTGGGCGTATCGCTGATACATGCGAAACAGTTCGCCCGCGAACAAAGCGGCTTCCTCGCCGCCCGTGCCCGCGCGCACTTCCAAGATGGCGTTGCGCTCGTCGGCCTCGTCCTTGGGCAGCAGCATCAGGCGCATCTGATGCTCAAGTCCGGGCAATGATTCCTTGAGCGCGTAATATTCCTCGCCGGCCAGTTCGCGCATGCCCGCATCGTCGCTTTTCATCATGGCTTCCGCGTCGGCCATGTCGGCCCTGGCCTTGCGAAAGGCCTTCACCGCTTCGACCACCGGCACCAGATCGGCCAGTTCCTTCGACACTTTTCCAAAAGTCTGGGCATCGACCTGGCCGGAGGACAAGGATGCCTCCAGTTCATCATGGCGCATCAGCACGCGGTCGAGATTGGCATCCAGATTCACCCGTTCTTCTCCTCGTCCTTAAGGCCGAAGATTTCCTCAAGCAGGCGTTCGGCCGCCGTCAGCGCCTCTTGGCCGCGCAAAGCCTCGCTGGGCGCGTGCAGCAAGCGGTTCATCATCAGTTGGGTCGCCCTGGCGGCGTCGCCACCGGCTTCGATCAGGGCGCGTTCGCGCTCGGCCTCGAAATGGCTGCGCAGCCGCACGATCAAGGGTGCCGCCGCGCGGCCCGCCTGGTCTTTCAGATAGGCGGCCACTTCTTCATCGATCAACGTCCAGGCGGCCTGGGATTCGCGCACGCGATGCGAAATGCCTTCCTCGGCCACGCGCTCAAGATCGTCGAGATCGTAGAGAAAGGCGTCGTCAACCCGCTCCACCGCCGCATCGACGTCGCCGGGAATCGACAGATCGAGAATCAGCATCGGCTTGCGCTTGCGCTTTTTCAGCGCCGCCTGCACGCGGGGCGCATCGATGGCGGGCAGCGGCGCGGACAGGGCGATGAGCGCCACGTCGGCCTGCGACAACAGCCAGATCAGATCGTCATAGGGCGCGCTGGGAACGTCGAACTGACGGGCCAGCGCCAAGGCTCTGGCCGGGCGCGGCGCCGACACCAGAAGATGGCCAACGCCCGCCTTGATGAAACTTTCGGCCACCAATTGGCCCATGTCGCCATCGCCCAGCAGCACGGCGGTATTGTTCTTGAAGTCGCCGAACATGTCGCGCCCCACGGCAACCGCCGCCGCCGCCAGCGAAACCGGACGCTCGCCGATCTTGGTTTCGCCGCGCACGCGCTTGGCGGCAGCGAAGGTGGCTTGCAGCAAGCCGTCCAATTCCTGGCCGATCTTGCCGGTCTCGCGGGCGATGCGATGGGCGGCCTTCACCTGACCCAGCACCTGCGGCTCTCCGATGACCAGACTATCCAGGCCCGAGGCGACGGCGAACAAGTGGCGGACCAGGGATTCGCCGCTTTTCACATAGGTTTGCGGCTCAAGCGCCGCAGCCTCGATCCCCGCCCGGTCGGCCAGAAAGGAAAGCATGCGCGGCGCCAGCGTCTCAAGATCGCCGTAGCTTATAATTTCCACCCGATCGCAGGTGGCCAGATACATCGCCTGATCAAGGCCAAGGTCATTGAGAATGGCCGGTATGTCGGCGTCTTCCGCAAAGAGCGCGTCGCGCAAACTGAGCGGCGCCGAGCGGTGATTGGCGCCGACGAGAACGAATGCGTCTTGGGAAGGTCCCTCGCCCACGTCCGCCTACTTGCCGCGAAGGCGTGAAACCAGCGCCTCGAGGGCCACTTCTTCCTGACTGCCGCTGTCAAGATCGCGAACAGTGGCCACACCCTTGGCCAATTCATCGTCGCCCAGAATGACCGCCGTGCTGGCGCGCGCCTTGTCGGCGCGCTTCATCCGCTTGCCCAGATTTCCCGAATAGCCCATCTCGACGGCGATGCCCAGCCTGCGCAATTGGCCCGACAATTTAAGCGCATGTCGTTGCGCCGCCTCGCCCATCGGCAGCAGGGCCACGGGGCGGGGCGCAGGTTCCATTTGCTGGCCCAGTTCCGCCGACAGCATCGACAAGCGCTCGACGCCAGCCGCCCAGCCGATGCCCGGCGTTTGCGGCCCGCCCATGGTGGAAATCAACGTGTCGTAACGCCCACCCGCCAGCACCGTGCCCTGACTGCCCAGAGCGGTGGTGGTGAATTCGAAAGCGGTATGGCCGTAATAATCCAGCCCTCGCACCAATCGTTCGTTCACGACGTAGGGTACGTCCAGCGCGTTCAGTCCTTCTTGCACCTTGGCGAAAAAGTCGCGCGACGCGTCGTTCAGATGTTGCGACAAAAGCGGTGCGTTGGCCACGATCTTGCGGTCGCCTTCGTCCTTCGAATCAAGAATGCGCAAGGGATTCTTGGCAAGCCGATTGCGGCTGTCCTCGCTCAGTCCCCCAAGATGGTCCGACAGATAGGCGACCAGTTCCTTGCGATAGGCTTCGCGGCTTTCAAGATCGCCCAGCGTGTTCATTTCAAGCGTGGTGTGGCTTCCGATGCCCAGATCGTCGAGCAGGTGGCGCGCCATGGCGATCACCTCGACATCGGCATCGGGCTTTTCGACCCCCAGAAGCTCGACCCCCACCTGATGGAACTGGCGCAGGCGCCCCTTTTGCGGACGTTCGTGGCGAAACATCGGACCGCGATAGAACAGTTTCAACGGCAGATGCTGGGCCAGTCCGCCCGAAATGAAGGCGCGGCACACGCCTGCCGTTCCCTCGGGACGAAGGGTCAGCGAATCGCCGCCCTTGTCGGTGAAGGTGTACATCTCCTTGGTCACGATGTCGGACGTGTCGCCCAGCGTACGGGCGAAAACGTCGGTGAACTCGAAGATGGGCGTCACGATCTCGCCAAAGCCGTAGAGAGAGGTGATGGCGAAGGCGCGTTCCTCGACATGACGGTGACGCCTAGCTTCGTCGGGCAACAGATCGTGGGTGCCGCGAACGGGCTGTAGCGCCGCCATCAGGCTGCTCCTTTCTTTTCAGCGCGCAATTGCGCCGCCTTGGCTTCGACCAATTCGACCAGATGATCGACCAAATGTTCTTCATCAATATTGTGATCGGGCTTGCCGCCGATATACACCTTGTGCGCCTCGGCCCCGCCGCCGGTGACGCCGATGTCGGTCTCCCTGGCCTCGCCGGGGCCGTTGACCACGCAGCCGATGACCGACAGCGACACCGGCTCGGCGATGTGGGCCAAGCGATTTTCCAACACTTCAACGGTCTTGATCACGTCGAAACCCTGACGAGCGCAGGTGGGACAGGAAACGATGCGCACGCCGCGATGGCGCAGATCGAGTGTTTTCAAAATGTCGAAACCGACCTTGACCTCTTCCACCGGGTCAGCGGACAGGGAAACGCGCAATGTGTCGCCAATGCCTTCCCACAGCAAAGCACCGATGCCGATCGCCGATTTCACGGTGCCTGCACGCAAGCCCCCCGCTTCGGTGATGCCTAAATGCAAAGGATAGTCACAGGCCTTGGCCAGGCCGCGGTAAGCGGCCACTGCCAGGAAGACGTCAGACGCTTTCACGCTGATCTTGATGTCGTGGAAATCCTCGTCTTCAAGATACTGGGCGTGTTCCAAGGCGCTTTCCACCAGGGCGGCGGGCGTCGGCTCGCCGAACTTCTCAAGCAGATGCTTTTCCAGCGAGCCTGCATTGACGCCGATGCGGATCGAGCAGCCGTGATCCCTGGCCGCCTTCACCACTTCGCGCACCTTGTCCTGGCCGCCGATATTGCCGGGATTGATGCGCAGGCAGGCCGCCCCGGCCTTCGCCGCCTCGATGGCGCGCTTATAGTGAAAATGAATGTCGGCCACGATGGGCACATTGGCCGCCTTCACGATGTCGGCCAGCGCGGCTGTCGATTCCTCGTCGGGGCAGGAAACGCGAACGATGTCCACGCCCGCCTCTTCCATGCGCCGAATCTGGTCGATGGTGGCCTTGGCGTTCGAGGTCAGCGTGTTGGTCATGGATTGCACGCTGATCGGAGCGCCCGCGCCGACCGCGACGGGGCCAACCTGAATGCGCCGACTTGCACGGCGTTGAATGAAGCGGTAGGGACGAAGACTCATGACGTCAGAAGCTCCGGACGCAGACGCCTGCGCCTTTTAGCGTTTAGGGATTGCCTGCCTTGATGCGTTCGGGATCGAGCGCTATGTCGCGCCTGACCGACCCCGAAGGGCCAAGGCTGGGCGTGGACAATGCGCCGTCAACGCTGGCCGAAAGCGCCCCGGCATCGCCGGTGGTCAACGACAGTTTGCCCATGCCGGTGGGAACGCGATAGGTGTCGCCCTTTTTCATGAGGCGGGTCGCCACCAGATTGCCCTTTTCGTCGCGCACCTGAATCCAACTGTCCGAGTTGGCCTTCAAGACCACGCGCACTTCGCCTTCTGTCTGCCCATAGACCTTTGGCGAGCGCGATGCCTCGTCGCTTGGCGCATTGGCCTCGCCCGCAGGCGCCGGGGCCGGAGCGGGTTGGGCGGCCGCCGGTCCGGTTGACGCCGGAGAAGCAGGCGTTTTCATTTCGCTTTGCATCGCCGTTCTAGGCTGGGCGGAAATCGCCAATCCGCCCATGCCCTGGCTGGACGGCAAGGGCATCGGCGTCTGTCCGGGCGTCAAGGCGCCCGGCTTGCCCGGCTCGATGCGCGGCGGCTCGGGCTTCTTGGGCGCTGCGGCTTCGACCGCCTCGGGCTTGGCAAGCGCCGGTTCCGCCTTCTTCTCCGGGACCGGTTCAACCTTGGGCATCGCGGGCTCGACCGGTTTCGCCTCGGCCTTTTCCGCGGGCTTTTCGACCGGCTTCGCGGCCTCGGTCACGGCAGGCGGCGGCGAGGCCGGGCTGGGGCTTGACGCCTCTTCGGCGCGTTCGTCCTTCTTGGCGGCGTCATCCGACTTGGCCAACTGATCGGGGAC
The DNA here is from genome assembly GCA_015231795.1 of Alphaproteobacteria bacterium. Taxonomy (NCBI): domain Bacteria; kingdom Pseudomonadati; phylum Pseudomonadota; class Alphaproteobacteria; species Alphaproteobacteria bacterium. Next base: position 11,066 of record JADGAX010000005.1, read on the forward strand.
TTCGGGAACGGATTCGGCCACCGGACGGTTGGCCGAAGAGAAGGCGTACCAGCCGCCATAGACCAGAACGCCCAAGGCCAAAGCCGCCGCCGCCAATGCGCCGCTGGGCAGGCGTCTTTCGCTGGCCGGCGATGGAAACACCAGTTCTTTCTTGGACGTAGCGGCGCCCGAGGTTTCGGCGCGGTAGCGGCGCACCACCTCTTCGGAATCGAGGCCCAGAAAATCGGCATAACTGCGCACGAAGCCTAGGGCATAGGTGGGGCCGGGCAAATCCTCGTAACGGCCATCCTCGATCGCCTGCAAGAACAGCTGGCGGATTCTGAGGGCCTGCGACACTTGCTTCAGGTCTTGGCCCATGCGCGTGCGCGTGGCCTTCAAGAGAGCGCCCACGCTGGAGGACGGCGCCTGTCTTGCCTGCTGTTCGGCTGTCTGTTCTTCGGTATCGCTCACGGCCATGCACCTTTCGCCACTTGCCTATTCTTGTTTAGCAAGAATTTCAGCCGATATCCACCCCATGGTCCCTCGCATAGGCTTTCAGCATCAGCCTCAGCGAGCGGTCGGGGCGCTCGAGAATCTCATCTAGATAGGATTGGAAGGGCGCCAGTTCCAGCGAACGGACCATGCGCCTGATCGGGCCGATCGAGGGCACATGCATCGAAAGGCTGCGAAAACCGATGCCAATCAGGGCCATGGCGTCCACCGGCTGGCCGCCCATTTCGCCGCACAGGCTTATGGGAACGTTCTTGGACCGGCAGGCATCGACCAGACGTTTCAGAAAGGCCAGGACCGAAGGCGCCAAAGTGTCGTAGCGCTCGCTCAGGCGCGGATTGCCGCGATCCGAGGCAAACAGAAACTGCACCAGATCGTTGCTGCCCACCGAAATGAAGTCGACGCGCTTCAAAAGGGCGTCCGTCTGGAAGGCCAGGGCAGGAACTTCCAGCATGGTGCCGACGCGCAGCCGTTCAGGCCGGGGCGTGCCCCTGGCAATCTCGCGGGCCAGTTCGCGGTCCAACAGGTCGCGGGCCTTGTCCAGTTCGGAGACTTCGGAAATCATGGGGAACATGACCGACAGCGGGCGGCCCTGGGCGGCGCGTATCAAGGCGCGCAATTGCTGGCGCAGCACCGCCGGGCGATCCAACGTGATGCGGATCGAACGCCAGCCCATGGCTGGGTTCTCCTCGGGCGCGCCATTCCAATAGGGCAAGACCTTGTCGCCGCCGACATCCAGCGTTCGAAAGACGATGGGCTTGCCCTTGGCCATTTCGTAGATCTTGCCGTAAATCTGGGTTTGCGCCTCGACATCGGGCAATTCATGGCGCGCCATGAAGGGTATTTCCGTACGGTACAATCCGATGCCCAAGGCGCCGCTGGATTCCATGAAATGCAGGTCGGCCAGCAGACCGGCGTTGATGTGCAGGCCTATCTGCGTTCCATCGATGGTGACGACCGGATCGTCCCGCTCCGCGGCATAGGCGGCGACACGCTCAGCCCTGAGCACGGCATTGGCCCTGAAGGCGGCCACGATGTCCTCGCCTGGGCGCACGAAAACCTGATTGGAATCGCCATCGACGATCACCAGATCCATGGGTTCGATGCGGGTCAGAACGCCCTCGGCGCGCCCGATGACCGGAATGTCCAGCGCACGCGCGATGATCGCCACATGCATGGTGGGCGAGCCTTCCTCCAGCACCAGCCCCTTCAGCTTCTTGCGGTCGTAATCCAGCAGTTCGGCGGGTCCCAGCGTTCGGGCGATCAGAATGGCCTCGTCGGGCAATTCCTGGGTCACGCCCGCCTTGCCCGCCAAATGCTGGGTCAGGCGGTTGGCCAGGTCCTCGAAATCGAGCAGGCGTTCCCGGATGTAGGGATCGCTGACTTGGCTCATGCGCGCCCTGGTGTCGTCATGCACCTTCTGAACGGCGGCCTCGGCGGTCAGGCCGCCTTGAATGGCTTCGGCGATCCGCCCAATCCAGCCCGCATCCTGGGCGAACATGCGATAGGTTTCGATGACGTCGCGATGTTCGCCGCCCGCCTCCATGTCGGCGGAATTCAGCAGCGCATCCAGCTGATTGTGCATGGCTGTCAGAGCGCCTTTGAACCGATTCAACTCGGTCTCGGAATCTTCGGCCACCAAACGCTGAACGCTGATCTGGCTGCGATGGATGACGGCTGCGCCGATGGCGATGCCCGCATTCAGGCGAACGCCTTCGATGCGCAACGGCAACAGTGCGTTGCCGTCGATGGCGATCTGCTCTTCCTTGGGCACCAAGCCGCCAGCCACCAACTCGGCCTGCACCATGGCCACGGTTTCCAGCGTCTCGATTTCTTCTTCCGAATAATTGCGCTGCGTCTTGTTCTGCACCACCAGAACGCCGATGACGCGCCCGCCGCGCAAGATGGGAACGCCCATCAAGGAGCGGTAGATTTCCTCGCCGGTTTCGGGGCGATAGGCGAAGGCGGGATGGTTTTGGGCGTCCGCGAAGGCCATCGGACTGGCCTGCGCCGCGATCAGGCCGACCAGGCCCTCGCCAACCCGCAGGCGCGTGGCGTGCACGGCGCTGGCCAACAGGCCTTTGGTGGCGAACAGTTCCAGCACTTCGCCGGCGCGCTGGACGTAGCAGGAGCACACATCCGCCTTCAAACCTTCCGCGATCAGGCCGACCGTGCGGTTCAGACGCTCTTCCGCCGAACCCGATCCCGCCATGACGTCCCGAAGGCGGCCCAAAAGCCGCCGGGACACGCCGGTCCCGACGGAAGGCATGCTAAGACGCTTTCTGGATAAGGCCGTGACGGGCAGCCAACGCCGCCTCGACCTGAGAAACCAATTCGGCCAGAATCTCGGCGGCGGGCTGTTCACGCGTGACCATGCCGACACTTTGGCCCGCCATCAGCGATCCGTTCTCGACGTCGCCATCGATGACGGCACGCTTAAGCGCTCCCGCCCAGAAATGTTCGATCTCGAGCTGCGCCGCGTCCTTGGCCAATTCGCCGTTCTTGAAGCGACCGATCACTTGCTGCTGGAAATCCATGAAACGCTTGGTGGCGTTGTTGGCCAACGCCCTGACCGGAATGACCGGAAAATCGGCGTCGATCTGCACGCTGGGTTGGGCTTCGCGAGCGCTCGCCCGGATGAAGGATTTCTTGAAGTTGGCATGCGCCACGCATTCGGTGGCGCAAACGAAACGCGTGCCCAACTGACAGCCCGCCGCGCCCATTTCAAGATAGGACAAGATGGCCTCGCCCCTGCCGATGCCGCCCGCCACGAAAATCGGCACGTCCCTGATTTCGGGCAGGATTTCCTGGGCCAGAACGCTGGTGGAAACCGGACCGATATGGCCGCCCGCTTCCGCGCCCTCGACCACCAGCGCGTCGGCGCCCGAGCGGATCAGCTTCTTGGCCAGCACCAAGGCAGGCGCGAAACAGACCACCTTGGCGCCATGATCCTTGGCCCGCTTGATGGCCGCCGAACTGGGCAGGCCGCCCGCCAGCACGATGTGGCTGACCTGGGCCGCCCCGCAGACATCGATCAGTTCGTCCAGTTGGGGGTGCATGGTGATCAGGTTGACGCCGAAGGGCTTGTCGGTCAGCGTCTTGGTCGCCGCGATCTCGGCGGCCAACAGGTCCGGTCCCATCGAGCCGCAGGCGATCACGCCAAAACCGCCGCCATTGGAAATCGCCGCCACAAGATTGCGTTCGGAAATCCACGACATGGCGCCGCCCAGAATGGCCATCTCCGTGCCCAGAAAGGCGCGCCCCTTCTCCCATAGACGGTCGAGGATCTGGCGAGGCATGGGCGACATCTCCATGTCCATCACGCCGCGTCGAGATCGAAGGCGGTGTGCAGCGCGCGCAGCGCCAGTTCGGTATATTCCTCGGCGATCAGTACGCTGACCTTGATCTCGGAAGTCGAGATGACCTGGATGTTGATGCCCTTCTCGGCCAGGGTGCGGAACATGGTGAGCGCCACGCCAGCGTGGCTGCGCATGCCCACGCCGATCACCGACACCTTGACCACGTTGCCGTCGGCCACCAGTTCCTTGTAGCCGAACTTGGCCTTGGCCTCCTCGATCACCTTCTTGGTCTTCTCAAGATCGGCCTTGCCCACCGTGAAGGTCAGGTCGGTCGTCTTGCCGTCGTGCGAGACGTTCTGCACGATCATGTCGACATTGATGGCGGTATCCGCCAGCGGGCCGAAAATGCCCGCGGCGACGCCCGGCTTGTCGGCCACGCCGATCAGAGTGATTTTCGCTTCGTCGCGGCTATAGGCGATGCCGCTTACCAGTGCCTTTTCCACGATCTCATCCTCATCGCAAACGAGTGTTCCGGGTATGTCCGCAAAGCTGGTCAGCACCTGAACCCGCACATGGTGCTTCATGGCCATTTCGACCGAGCGGGTCTGCAAAACCTTGGCGCCCACCGAAGCCAGTTCCAGCATTTCTTCATAGGTGATCTTGTCGAGCTTCTTGGCGGTCTTCACGATCCTGGGATCGGTGGTGTAGACGCCGTCCACATCGGTATAGATGTCGCAACGATCCGCCTTCAGCGCGGCGGCCAGCGCCACGGCCGACGTGTCCGAGCCGCCGCGGCCCAGGGTGCTGATGCGATTGTCCGGGCCAAGACCCTGGAAGCCCGCCACCACGGCGACTTCGCCGGTCTTCATGCGGGCCTCGATCTCCTTGGTGTCGATCGACATGATGCGGGCCTTGCCGTGCATGCCGTCGGTATGGAAGGGAATCTGCCAGCCGGTCCATGATCTGGCCTTGACGCCCATTTCCTGCAGGCAGATGGCCAGCAGGCCGATCGTCACCTGTTCGCCGGTGGCCACCACCGCGTCATATTCCTTGGCATCGTGCAACTTGGCCGCTTCATTCACATAGGCCACCAACTGGTTGGTGACGCCCGACATGGCCGACACCACCACCGCCACTTCGTTGCCAGCCTCGGACTCGCGCTTGACGCGCTTGGCCACATTGCGGATTTTCTCCACATCGGCCACCGATGTGCCGCCGAATTTCATAACGATACGCGCCATGAGCAATAGTTCCCTGCTGTCCCTCCCCGACCGTCAGTCCGGAGAGCAAAAATCTTAGGTTTTGCGGCTTGCCGAAAGGCGGCTATACATACCCCCAGAAGGTGCGGGTGGCAAGCCCGGCCAAGGCTAGAATCAAAGGTTTTTCCATGCGCGGCACCCTAGACGCCCCCACCGTCGCCCCCGATGAAGTGGCCCGCTTCGCCAAGCTGGCCCAACGCTGGTGGGACCCCGAAGGCCCCTTAAAGCCGTTGCATAAAATGAACCCCGCCCGGCTGGCCTTTCTGAAGGCGCAACTGGCTGGGCATTTCGACCGCGACCCAGAATCGCCCAACCCTTTCAGCGGCCTAACGCTTCTGGATGTCGGCACCGGCGGCGGCTTGATCGCCGAACCCCTGGCTAGGCTGGGCTTCGAGGTCACGGGCATCGACGCCGCGGCGGAAAGCATTGCCGCCGCCCAAGCCCATGCCGAGGAAGCGGGGCTGTCGATCACCTACCGGGCCGCCACCACAGATGAATTGTTGAAAGAATCCAAGCGGTTCGATGTCGTGCTGGCGATGGAGATCGTGGAGCATGTGCCCGATCCGGGCCTGTTGCTGTTGGAAGCCGGACAATTGCTGGCCTCCGGCGGGGCCTTTGCCGGAGCCACGGTCAGCCGGACCACCAAATCCTATCTGATGGGCATCGTGGGTGCCGAAGTCATCTTGCGCTGGCTGCCCATCGGCACGCATGACTGGAACAAGTTCCTGAAACCCTCGGAATTCACGGGCTTCCTGCGCCAGGCGGGCATTGCGGTCACGAACCTGCAAGGACTGTCCTACAATCCCTTGTTCGACCGCTGGTCGCCCACCCGCGACCTGGACGTCAACTACCTGATTTTTGGCGCTAAATCTGCGGGAGCGCGTTGAACAGCACTCGCCAGGAATCCAGCGGCAGGCGTCGCCCCAGCAACGTTGGCACAAGCAGTTCCTTCCTGGCCTGATAGCTGGGTTCGAGCAGTCCGGCTTCCATCGCCGCTTCCAATAATTCGATGGCGCAATCGGGCAGCATGAACAGATCGAACATCGCCACCGTCTTGACGATCTTCGAGGCCAAAGGCCGCTGGCCCTTGCCGATTTCCGCCGCCAAGTCTTTGAAATATAGCGCCTCTCCCCACACGACCTGGCCATAGGCCGAAGGGGCCGCGGCGTAGCCGTCGATGGGCGGCAGGGTCTTTCTGGCATGGCGCCAGGGGGATAGATCGAAAAGGGCGAACCCCTTGTCACGCAGATAGGCGTCGACCTCGCCGAACAGCGGGCGTCCGTGATGGATCGGCTGGAAAGCCACCTCGACCTGGACGCCCAGCATCTCATTCTCCAGCAAACCCGCCGCCCCTTTCAGAACGTCAAGTTCGGTGCCTTCGGTGTCGAGCTTGATGAAGTCGACGGTTTCCAGGCCGTTGTCGGCGGCCACGCCATCCAGATCGGCGATATCGACCACCGATTTTCCGACTTCCAGATGTGTGTCGCCCAAGGGAAAGCGCGCCCAGTATTCGCGATTGACCTCAAGGAAGGACGAACAGCAAGGATTGCGCAACTGGTGAAAAACCGCCTGTTCCGGCTTGGCCCCCAGTGCCACCGGATAGACTTCCATCCCCTTGCTTTCGCGCAAGCGGGCGCATTCCTTGGCGTCGGGTTCGAAGCCGATCATGCGCCGATGGGTTCCAAAATGGGACCAGAAAGGCCAGAAGCCGCCCGATGCGCCGACATCCACCACCACCAGCGGGGAAGCGGCCAGAAGACCTTCCTTCGCGATCTCCTGCACGAAGCGGGGATCGGGATTGACGCGTTCAAGCATGGGGATTTCCTTGGAACAGCTTTGCGAAATCGCGCCAATCTTGCACATCGCTGCGCCAATAGCCCAGAAACTGCACGCAGCCCGCGAAATGCAGGGCGTAGCTGTTGGTATAAGCCGCCTGGACGCACAGATGCACCAGGGATTCCCAGCCCGGATCCTTGGGGTCTTGATAGAGCAAGAAGGGATAAAGCGCGCACATCTCGTCGAACCACAGGCGGTTGAAGCGCCGATCCAGGGGATGCAGCAGTCCCTGCGACACCAACGCATGCGACAAATGCGGCTGTTCGTACTGGTTCAAAGGGTCTGGCGCGCCCGGCAGCTTGTACAACTCGGCAAACAGCGGGCGGTGATGGGCGGGCGACAGGACCAAAGCACCGGTATTGACCATCTCGCCCACGTCCGATAGCCCATAGGCGGCGTAATAATCGCCGGAACTTTGCAAGGCGGGTTCAGCCCGTCCCTCTTTCCAGGCCAGGGCCTGGCTCATATCGGCGACGCCCTCGGCCAGAACCTTGTCCCAAGCGGGCGGCCAGGAGTTGGCGCGCCCCACCGCCCCCACTTTTTCGATGGGCACACCCAGCGCGATGTCGGGGGCCTTCAGGGGATTGATCGCGATGTCGCAGTCAAGCCACACCACGCGCTCGGCATCCTTTGTTTCCGGCTGGTCGAGGATCAGCAATTTCTGCCAAGCGGGAGACCGACCATCGGCGTCGTCTAGGGGCCGTTCAAAAACGATCAGCTCATAGCCGTGTTGGGCGGCATAGGCTTCCCAGCCAGGGCGCACGCGCGCGAAAACCTGCCGGTGCTTGTCGCCCAGCGCCAGCGTGACAAGGCGCTTCTTGCTCATGGCGCAATTCTAGCCTTTTCTTCTGGGCTTCGCCACAGAGGCTTCGAACTCGAAAAAGGCCATGCTTTGGGCGAAATGTTCGGGGATCGGGGCCTCGATGATCAGGCTTTTGCCGCCATGGGCGGGCAGTTCCAGCGACCTTGCATGCAGATGCAATTTGCGGCTGATGCCCGAGCCGTGAAGAAAGGCCTCGGGGCCGCCATATTTGCCGTCGCCCAGAATGGGGCAGCCCAGCGCCAAACAATGCACGCGCAATTGATGGGTGCGCCCGGTCAAGGGCTTCAGCTCCAGCCAGGATGCCTTGTTGTGCGCATGGTCAAGCACCCGATACAGCGTGACCGCCTCTTGCCCTTCTTCCTCGTCGATGTCCATCTTCTCGCCCAGGCGGCCCGGCCGTTTGGACAAGGGAGCGTCAACTTCGCCCTCATGCGGCAGCGGACAACCGACCACCAAGGCCCAGTAGGTCTTGCGGGCGCTGCGGTGCTTGAAGGCATTGGCCAAGCGCGACGCCGCCTGAGCGGTCCGGCCCAGCACCAGAACGCCCGATGTGTCCTTGTCCAGGCGATGCACCAGACGCGGACGTTCCTCATAATCGTATTTTAGCGCGTCCAGCATGGCGTCCAGGTGGTGCGTCGTTCCCGTGCCGCCCTGCACGGCCAGACCGGCGGGCTTGTTGATGGCGATGATGTCGTCGTCCATGTAAAGAACGCGGCTGCGCAAATCCAGGGCGTCGCTTTCCTTCATGCGGGGTGCTGGCTTGGGCGCTGATTGAAGGGCTGCCAGATCGCCCAGGGGGGGGACGCGCACCACCTGTCCCGCATTCAAGCGCTGATTGGCCTTGGCCCTGCCGCCATCGATGCGCAATTGCCCGGTGCGCAGCAACTTTTCGATCCGGCCATGGGTCAGACCGGGATAATGGCGCGACAGCCAGCGATCCAGGCGCAGGTCGGATTCGGCAGCTTCGACGGTGACGAATTCGACGCTCATGCCATCACCTGACGAACTAAGATCATGGCAGCGAACAAGGCGCCCACGCTGGCAAAAACCGAGGCGGCGATGTACAGGGCCGCATTCATCATCTCGTGGCGTTCGATCAGCACCGCCACGTCCAGCGAAAAGGTGGAGAAGGTGGTAAAGCCGCCCAGCACGCCGACGGTCAGAAAGGCGCGCCATTCCTCGCCGATGTTCCAGCGCAGCGCCGAACCTTCGATGATCAGGCCCAAGACGGCGGAACCCAGCGCATTCACGATCAGCGTTCCCCAGGGAAAGGCCGCGCCCAGCCAAGCGCCTGCCGCGATCATCGACAGATAGCGGGCCACTGAACCCAGCGCCCCTCCGGCTGCGACGGCAAAGATCAGGTTGGGGGTCATGGCTCTTCCTTGCTTCCACTTTGATTCTGTTTTTCCTGGCCCCGTTTGTCGCGCAGGCGGTCCCAATAGTCCAGGCGTTTCCTGATTTCGCGCTCAAAGCCGCGCTCGGCGGGGTTGTAGAAGCGCTGACGGCGCATGCCGTCGGGAAAGTAATTCTGCCCGGAAAAGCCGTCGGGAGCGTCATGGTCATAGGCATAGCCGTCGCCATAGCCCAGATCCTTCATCATGCGCGTCGGCGCGTTCAGGATATGCATGGGGGGCGTCAGCGAGCCGGTCTCGCGGGCGGCACGCTTGGCAGCACCTTCCGCCTTGTAGGCGGCGTTCGATTTAGGGGCCGTACCCAGATAGATCACCAATTGGGTCAGGGCCAGTTCCCCTTCGGGCGATCCCAGACGCTCATAAGCTTCCCAGGCGGCGATGGCTTGGGGAAGCGCGTTGGGGTCGGCCAGCCCCACATCCTCGACCGCGAAACGCGTCAGGCGTCTGGCGATGAATTTAGGGTCTTCGCCGCCGGCCAGCATGCGGGCGAACCAGTAAAGGGCGGCATCGGTGTCGGAACCGCGCAGGCTTTTATGCAGCGCGCTGATCAGATTGTAATGACCCTCCTGCGCCTTGTCGTACAAGGGCAGGCGCTTTTGCACCGCTCCCGCCAAACCGGCCACATCCAATTTCGATTCGGGCGGCAGACGGAACACTTCCTCGGTCATGTTCAGGATGTAGCGGCCATCGCCGTCCGCCATGGCGCGCAGCGCGCTGCGGCCATCTTGCGTCAGGGGAAGGGGACGGCCTTCTTCCGTCTCGGCCCGGACCAACAACTTTTCCAGGGCGTCGTCGTCCAGGCGTTTGAGCACCAGCACCTGACAGCGCGACAAAAGGGCGGCGTTCAGTTCGAAACTGGGATTCTCGGTGGTGGCGCCCACCAAAATCACCGTGCCGTCTTCCACATAGGGCAGGAAGCCGTCTTGCTGGGCGCGGTTGAAACGATGGATTTCGTCGATGAACAACAAGGTGCCCTGACCCATCTGACGCCGCCCCTTGGCGCTTTCGAACACTTTGCGCAGGTCGGCGACGCCCGAGAAGACCGCCGACAAAGGTTCGAAGATCAGCGACGTATGCTCGGCCAGCAAGCGGGCGATGGTGGTCTTGCCGCAGCCGGGCGGCCCCCACAAGATGATCGAGGTCAGCCGACGCTGCGCCACCATGCGGCCCAACGGCCCTTCCTTGGCCAACAGATGGTCCTGGCCCACCACCTCGCCCAGATTCATCGGGCGCAAGCGGTCGGCCAGCGGGCGCTGGACTTGGCGTTCGAAAAGCGTGCTCACCCGCCGCCCACCTGAATGGTGATCGGTCTGCCTTCCCGCTTGACCTGGATGGCCCAGGCCTTGGCGGGGCCTGCCAGGGGTTTCTTCAGATCGGAAACCAGCGCGATGGCCACGCCATTCACCTTTTCCACGATATCGCCGGGGCGCAGCCCCACCTGATGGGCGGGCGAGCCGCGCTTGAAGGACAGAATCATCACGCCCATGGGCGCGCCGTCGATCCCCATCTCTTCGGTCAACGCCGGATTGAGATTGGCCACCGTCGCCCCCGAGAGGGGATTGCGCCCGGAAATCTCGGTCAAATCGCGCGCTGGTTTCTCGGGCGGCGCGATCAGGGGCATGGCCAAGCTGATGTCTTGGCCCTGACGCAGCCCTTTCACGGCGGCGGTTTCGCCAACCCCCAAGGTGGCGATGCGAAAGCGCAGCGCCTGGGTGTCGGAAACGTCATGGCCATTGATGCTGAGAATGACGTCGCCGCGCCGCAACCCCGCCTTGTCGGCGGGGCCTTGCGCCACCACCGAGGTGATCAGCACGCCCGAAGGCCGGGGCAATTTCAGGTTCTGGGCGATCTCGCTGGTCACCTCCTGGCCCGATGCCCCCAACCAGGGGCGCACCGCATGGCCGGTGGACAGAATGCCCGCCAGCGTCGCCTTGACCATGCTGGAGGGAATGGCGAAGCCGATACCGTTCGAGCCGCCATCCTTGGAATAGATGGCCGTGTTGATGCCCGCCAGCTTGCCGTCCATGCCGACCAGGGCGCCGCCCGAATTGCCGGGATTGATGGCGGCGTCGGTCTGGATGAAGAATTGAAAATCCGTGATGCCGACCGAGGTGCGGGCCAGGGCCGAGACGATGCCGGTGGTGACCGTCTGCCCGACGCCGAACGGATTGCCGACCGCCATCACCATGTCGCCCACTTCCAGCGCGTCCGAATCGCCCATCTGCAAGAAGGGCAGCTTCTCGCCCTTGACCTCGATCTTCAGCACGGCCAGATCGGTTCTGGGATCGGCGCCTACGATCTTGGCTTCGAATTCGCGCTTGTCGGACAGAACCACCGTGACTTCGTCGGAATCCTTGATCACGTGATGGTTGGTCATCACCACGCCCTCGGCGCTGACGATCACGCCCGAACCCAAAGATCGCTGGATGCGTTCTTGCGGAACGCCCATGCCGAATTGCTCGCCGAAGAATTGGCGAAAGAAGGGGTCGTTGAACAGGGGCGACGGCGCTCTGGCCTGCACCACTTTGCGGGTATAGACATTGACCACGGCGGGCGCGGTGGCCTTGACCAGCGGCGCGAAGGTCAAGCGTATCTGTTCGCGGCTTTGCGGCACCGTTTGGGCCATCGCGGGAAAGGCGAACAGCATTGCCGCCAACAGAATGAACATGCGCATGCGCTTCTTACCTCTTGAACAGGGCGTCGGCGCCCGCCCTATGCTTGGTTTTCGCTTCGATGGCGGACTTGGCCCGCCCGATCTCGCCTTCGAGGTCCTGGATATAGGTCTTCAATTCCTCGACCGAAAGGGCGCCGAGGTCCGAAGGCTTCACGATGGGTTTCCTGGGTTCCAGTTCGTCGATGTTCATGGCGAGCTTCCCGATGCTAAGATATGCCCTTTCCTGGACTTTAGCAGGCGCAAGCGATGACGCAAACCATGACTGCCATTGAGATCAGCCAACCGGGTGGGCCAGAGGTTCTGCGGCCCGCCAGCCGCCCCATGCCCGCACCCGGTTCGGGTCAGGTTCTGATCAAGGTGGCGGCGGCGGGCGTCAACCGGCCCGATATTCTTCAGCGCCAGGGATTGTATCCTGCCCCGCCGGGCGCTAGCGACATTCCTGGGCTTGAAGTGGCGGGCGAGGTGGTGGCCCTGGGGGGCGACGTCGCCCCATCCATGCTGGGCCAAAGCGTCTGCGCCCTGGTCACCGGTGGCGGTTATGCCGACCACTGCTTGGCGGACGCCTCACTATGCCTGCCGATTCCCAAAGGGTTGACGGCTGTCCAGGCGGCCGCCCTGCCCGAAACCCTGTTCACGGTCTGGCACAATGTCTATGAGCGAGGCAGGCTTGAGACAAGCCACACGCTGCTCGTCCATGGCGGCACCAGCGGCATCGGCACCACCGCCATCCAATTCGCCAAGGCCTATGGCTCGACCGTCATCGCCACCGCCAGGGGGGCGGAAAAGACCGCTGCCTGCCTGAAATTGGGGGCCGACCACGCCATCGATTCTTCTTGCCAGGATTTTGTATCGGAGGTGGCGCGCATCACCGCCAAGAAGGGGGTGAACGTCATCTTGGACATGGTGGGCGGGGATTACATTGCCCGCAACATCAAATGCCTGGCTGTCGAAGGGCGGCTGGTCAACATCGCCTATCAGGCGGGATCGACCGCAGAGATCAATTTCATGCCCGTGATGCTAAAGCGCCTGACCTTGACCGGCTCGACGCTGCGCATTCAATCCTTGGCCGACAAAACCCGCATGGCGCGGGGTATTTTGGAAACCGTCTGGCCTTGGATCGAGGCAGGGCGGATCGAACCCGTCATCCACGCCACCTTCCCCCTGGCGCATGCCGCCGAGGCGCACCGGCTGATGGAAACGGGGACGCATACCGGCAAGATCGTTCTAATCGCCTGACGCCGCTTCACGACCTTCCGGCAAGGCAAGGGCGATGCTGGCGGCTCCGACCAGACCGCCCGCCACGACCAACAGCAGATTGGCCAGCGCAAAGCCCAGGCTGGCCATGGCCCAACCCGTGGACGAAGCAAGCAACAGGCGCAAAGACAGGGGCTTTTCCCCATTGTCCAGCGACACCTTCCTACTGGCATAGGCGGGCAGCGATCCCGCAAAACCAGCCAGGCCAAAACCAGCCCCCAACCATAAAAAGCCCAGCAGGCCGATGGGAAGCTGGCCCGACACGCCGATCCCGAAGACGGCGGGCGTCAGCAAGGCGGCAACAGCGATCAGAACGGCGGCCAAGCCGATCAAGCCCTGCATGACGGCGACCGCCTGCGCCAGCAGTTCCGGCTTCAGCCGCTTGACGGCCACGGTTCCCGCAGCCGCGCCGATGGCGATGCTTGCCGCGATGGACGTGTAGGCGATCACGTTGGGCAGCATCAGGGCGGCCAGGATGGCGCCCGCCATGCCAACCACGAGATAAACAAGTCCCCGCGTCCCGCCCTGCGCCGACGCCATGTCACGAATCGCCAAGATAAAAAGCGCGATCGCGCCCAGATAGACGAGCGAGGCGACGTCGCCAGTCATGCCTCTTCTCCTGTCTTGTGCTGGTCCTTTGGGCTGGCCAGCCATCTTTGGCTGGCGACGACGCAGCCGAAAAGAACCTCGCTGGCAAGGCACAGGGCGAGAAGGCCCAGAATTTTTGACAAGGACATGCCGCCAGGGCTGGCCGCCAAAATCGCCACCACGACCAGCGACGAGGCAACGACGCCAAGAGCGCCCTTTACTTTGTCGCGGTTTGCCGCCGCCAATCCCTGCACCGCCAGGAAGCCCACGAAACAGGCCAGCACGAAGGCGGCGAACAGCATGATCAAGGGCGGCTGGCCCATGGCGCCCTTGGCCCCCAGCATCTGGGCCTGTTGGGCCAGATCGGCCGCCAGGGCCGCCAGTGATTGGGTCTGATCGGCCAATGCCTTGGCCTGTTCGGCAAGCGTTTGCGGATCCATGACGCCCCTTTCGTTTCAGCGCGCCATGGTCCCAGAAATCGCGGCCCATTACAACGAAATCGGCCGCCAGCAGGGTAGCTGGCGACCGATCCGTTCAAGCCATGAAACTGGCGGGGTCAGCCTTTGATGACAGCCAGCACCTCGTCCAGCATCTTCTTGGCGTCGCCGAACAGCATCCGATTGTTCTCCTTGTAGAACAGCGGATTGTCGACGCCCGCATAGCCCGACGCCATCGAGCGCTTCATGACGATCGATGTCTTGGCCTTCCAGACTTCCAGCACCGGCATGCCTGCGATGGGGCTGTCGGGATCGTCCTGGGCGCCCGGATTGACGATGTCGTTGGCGCCGATCACCATGGCCACGTCGGTGGTCGGGAAATCGTCGTTCAACTCGTCCATTTCCAGCACGATGTCATAGGGCACCTTGGCTTCGGCCAGCAGCACATTCATGTGGCCGGGCATGCGCCCCGCCACCGGATGGATGCCGAAACGAACATTGATGCCCTTCTCTCGCAGGATCTTGGTGATCTCGTACACCGTATGCTGGGCCTGGGCGACCGCCATGCCATAGCCGGGAACGATGATGACGTTCTTGGCTTCCAGCAACAACTCGGCGGTGTCGGCGGCCGAAACGGGAACCACCTCGCCAGCGGGCTGCTGGGCGGCGTCGCCCTTCTTGGCCGCTCCGCCGTCGCCGGTGCCGAAGCCGCCCGCGATCACGCTGATGAAATGGCGGTTCATCGCCCGGCACATGATGTAGGACAGGATGGCGCCCGAGGAACCGACCAAAGCGCCCGTCACGATCAGAAGATCGTTCGAGAGCATGAAGCCGGTGGCCGCAGCCGCCCATCCCGAATAGCTGTTCAGCATCGAGACCACGACCGGCATGTCGGCCCCGCCGATGGCCATCACCATATGGACGCCGAAGGCCAGCGCGATGGCGGTCATCAGGATCAGCGGGAAAACGCCGCCCAACGCCGATTCGGCGTTGATGAAGACGTTGCCCATCCAGATCACGACCAGCAAACCGGCCAGATTGATGAAATGGCGGGCGGGCAGCAGCAAGGGCTTGCCGTCGATCTTGCCCGACAGCTTGCCGAACGCGATCACCGAGCCTGAGAAAGTGACGGCTCCGATCAGGATGCCGACATAGATCTCCATCTCGTGGATGGCTTTTTCGGCGCCGGTGAACACGACCGAGGTGTCGATGTAGCTGGCATAGCCCACGGTGCAGGCGGCGAAGCCCACCAGGCTGTGCATCAGCGCCACCAGTTCGGGCATCTGGGTCATCTTGACCTTCTTGGCGGCGTACAGGCCGACCGCGCCGCCCAGCGTCATGGCGATGATGATCCAGGCGATGCCGCCCGACGACACGCGCGGCCCGAAAATGGTGGCCAGCACGGCGATTGTCATGCCGATGATGCCGTACCAGTTGCCGCGACGCGACGTTTCCGGATTGGACAAACCGCCCAGGCTTAAGATGAACAGAATGGTGGCTCCGATATAGGAGACAGTGGCCAAACTTGCAGACATTTCCCGTCTCCCCTTACTTGCGGAACATCGCCAGCATGCGTCGCGTCACCGCGAAGCCGCCGAACATGTTGACTGCCGTCAAAGCGATGCCGATGAAGGCCAGCACCCCGATCCAGAAATTCGGTCGGTCCACCCCCTCGGCCAACGGCGGCGCGATCTGCACCAGGGCACCGATGGCGATGATGCTGGAGATCGCGTTGGTGACGCTCATGAGCGGCGTGTGCAAGGCGGGTGTTACGTTCCACACCACCATATAGCCCACGAAGCAGGCCAGCACGAAGACCGTGAAGTGGCTAAGGAAGTTGGCGGGCGCATAAGATCCCACCAGCCAGAACAACAGGGCGCCCACGCCGAAGACGATGGCCAGATTCTTGAGCGGCATCGGATCGCTGGAAGCGCCGTGCCCCGACTTCTTCTCGGGCGCCTTGACCGCCGCAGCAGGCTTGGCGGCGGGCGGAGCGGGCAGATTCAAGGGCGGCGGCGGCCAAGTGATCTCGCCCGCCTTGATGACGGTCAGGCCGCGGATGGCGTCGTCTTGCATGTTGACGTCGATGTTGCCGTCCTTGGTCTTGCACAGTTCCTCGGCCAGTCGGAAGAGGTTGGTGGCGTACAGCGTCGAGGACTGCTTGGCCAAGCGCGAAGGAAAGTCGGTATAGCCGACGATGGTGACGCCGTGCTTCACCACCACCTGGCCCGGTTCGGTCAGTTCGCAATTGCCGCCCTGTTCGGCGGCCAAATCGACGATGACGCTGCCGGGCTTCATGCTTTTCACCATCTCGGCGGTGATCAGCCTGGGCGCCGGTTTGCCGGGGATCAGGGCGGTGGTGATGATGATGTCCACTTCCCTGGCTTGCTGGGCGTACATCTCGCGCTGGGCGGCCTGGAATCCCTCGCTCATCACCTTGGCGTAACCGCCGCCGCCCGAGCCTTCTTCCTCATAGTCCACCTTCACGAACTCGCCGCCCATCGACTTGACCTGATCGGCCACTTCGGGGCGCGTGTCGTTGGCGCGCACGATGGCGCCCAGGCCGACGGCGGTGCCCAGCGCCGCCAGACCGGCGACGCCCGCACCCGCCACGAACACCTTGGCGGGCGGCACCTTGCCCGCAGCGGTGATCTGGCCGGTAAAGAAGCGGCCGAAGTGATTGGCCGCCTCGACGACGGCGCGGTAGCCAACGATGCCCGCCATCGACGTCAGCGCGTCCATCTTCTGGGCGCGGGAAAGTTGGCGCGGCAACGAGTCCATGGCCAGCACGGTCACCTTGCGGGCGGCCAGTTGCTTCATCAGGTCTTCGTTCTGCGCGGGCCAGATGAAGCTGATCAGCGTTTGACCTTCCTTCATCAGCTTGATTTCATCGGCGCTGGGGGCGCGCACCTTGAAGACGATGTCGCTGCCCGCCCACAGGTCGCTTGCCGTCGCCGCGATTTTGGCGCCAGCCGCCACATAGGCGTCGTCGAAGAAGTTGGCTCCGTCGCCAGCCTTGCTTTCAACGCAAACTTCAAAGCCCAGCTTGATCAGCTTCTCGACGACGTCAGGAACCGTCGCCACGCGCTTTTCGCCGGGAAATGTCTCTCTTGGAATTCCTATGATGAGGGGCATTTGTTGTCTCGCCTTGTTCAGGTTACCCATCGACGTTCGTGACCTCTGGAACGCCAAAGCGGAACCAGACGCCATTCCCTTGCCGCCGGTACTATATTTGCGAGCACCCTGTCCGGCAAGGAAGGAAGAGGAAAATACCCGTATTTTATAAGCATTTCCCCACCCCTGATGCCCCACCCCGCCCCCCCACTAGCGGGCAGCGCAGGCGGGGGGGCTTGAAGGCCAGCAACCGCCTATTACATGAGTAAATGCAAATGCTCTTATATCCCAAATTCTAAGGAGGCGTTCATGAGCGGCTTAATCGACGGTTTCGACAGTTCGGGCATCGTCACCGTCAACCGGGTGATCCTGAAACCGGCCTTTACGGTGGACGATCTGGAAGAACGGGTGGCCGTTCTTTGCGAAAATGTGAAAACCTATCATTCCGAAACCGGCTTCGTGGGCGGCTTCGTCTGCCTGAATTCGGGGCGCATTTCGAATGAAGGCTCGACCATCGGCCAGCCGGTGGAAAGCGACGTCAAGGGCCGAGAGGCCCTGATCGTCACCTTCTGGAACAGCTTCGAAGAGCACGAGCAATCGCACCGCTCGCCCACCTTCCAGCCCTTGTTCAAGCAGGTGCTGGAATTGTGCGAGAACGGCAACGAGGAAATCGCCTACAGCATGCTGTGGTCGGGCAAGGCCTATTCGAAGGAAGAGGCCAAACTGGCCCAGGCGGCGAAGGCGAAGGCCGCTTAGCTTTCCGAGAATTTCATCGCCAATTCGGCATCGGTCATCGGATCGAGCAGCGCTGAGATGGCCGACAGAAGGCCCATTTCCTCTTTCTGGATGTGGAACACCTCGCGCTCGACCATCTCGAGGCCCAGGCTGTGGAACTGTTTCCAGCTTTCGGGCGTGAAGCCGTCTTGCATGGCGGCGCGGGCCAGGACGCCCAATTCCTGCGCCACCGGGCGGATCATGCCGTGTTCGTGGGCCAAGAAGGTCGTCATCCCAGTCTCGCCCGCTTCGGCCAGGGCGGGAAACAGATGTCCCTCCTCGAAGCCGAAATGGCGGGTGATTTCGTCATCGATGATGTAGGCCACGTCTTTCAACAGCGCCTTCACGACATCATTGGCACAGTCGGGCGGGCGCTTCGAAGTTTGGGCGACCAGGAATTGTTCGAGCTTTTGCAAAAGCGCGATCGCCTGCACATGATCTTGATGCAGCAATTGGCCGATCTTCGACGATATCGTAAACATGGTCTTCAACCTTTCCTGTTGGTTCCGTCAGGCATTCTCAAGCCTGAAACGGCGCACACGCTTGAACAACTCGACCCCATAGCCCGCGAAGGACAGCGCCCCGGCAAGGCCAAAAAGCGCGCCCGCCTGCACAAGCGGGACATATTCGAAAAGAAATCCAGCAGCAACGCACAGAACCGCCGTCAGATGCAGCGCGAAATGCGCCTTGGCCCAGCCTTCGCTCATCAATTGCGACAAGAGAGGTGTCCGGCCCTTCGCCGTCGCCGAATGCATGCTGGCCAGGAAGGGCATGATTCTTTGCAGAACGCCCATCAGAAAAGTCAGTAACCAGCCGGCCACTGCCATCCAGACGAACAAGGCTCCGGCATTGGCAAACAGGTCGAACAGGGCGGCAAGGCCGCATAAAATAGCCAACGGCCCGGCCGCAACACCCATCCAGATGGGCAGGAAGAAAAATCCAGTGCGCTTGCGCATGCGCTTTCTATAGGTCGCCGCCAGCGACCAAGCCAGAATCCCCATGCCGCAAATGCCCAGAACGCCGCCCAGCGCCAGCAGCGACGGCTCCTCGATCAAAGCGCCGGTCACGGCGAACAACAGCCCCAGTCCGTTGCACAACAGCGCTCCCTTGCCCAAACGTTGAGAAGGGGCAAAGGACAAGGCGAACATGGGCAACAGAATGGTGGAAAAACCCTGGGCCAGCATGCCCATGAATCCGAAAGCGGCCAGAATGCCATGCGCCAGCATCAGAGAAGAGCGATTGTCAAGAAAGCCCAGGGACAGATTGATGGCCAGCAAGCCGCCCAGCACTTCCACGGCCACCAGGGACAGGGCGGCGATCCAGGCATGGCCGGTCACGATCGGCATGTCCTCGACGCCCATCAGATTGTCGACCAGCAAGATGGCCATCACCAGCAGCCCCAGGGCCGCCACTCCGCCGCCCACCGCCACCAGAACCGAGAGTCCGAAAACCAAGCCCGCCGCGAACAAGGCGACGCCGCCCGTCAACAGCCAGTAAGTAACGCGGCATAGAACGGGTGCGCGCACCGCCCGTTTGGTGGCCACGGGCAGAAGCTGGAACGAGGCCCCAGCCGCCACCATCGCCAGCACGCCCAGCGTGATCAGGTGCAGGGCGGCCAGCACCGGCCAGCTTAATCCATCGGCGCTGGCGGCATTCAGCGCCAAAACGGCCCAGGCCAGAATATGAAAGAAGATGGCGGTGCCAAAGAAGCGGAAGGGAATGTCGGGCGGCAGCAAGCGTCCGGCGGCGTTCTGCGATGGATCGATGATCATCATTGGTCCGAACCTTCGCGCTGCAATTCCAAGCGCACCTCGCCCGCCGGAGCGGGCGCCAATCGCCAGCGCCAGCCGCGCTCGGCCAGTTCGGGATAAAGAAAGAACGGCTCGCGATCATGATGAACCACGACGCATGAACCCACGTCGGGCCTTTCGATCAGGCCGATGATGGCAACCATGGGTTCGGGGGGCTGAAGCCCGCGCACGTCGATATGCCAGCCATCTTGGGCCTGCCATACCTTGTTCGTCGCCAATTCTTCGTTCATGTGCGCCATCATGAGGGGCAAACTAGCCCTGCGCACCCACCAGCTTCCTTGACTTCGGGTAATTCCTTGCCGAACATCGGCTTATGACTATTCCCATCCATCTATGCGCCGACGATTTCGGGCTTTCCCCCGGCGTCGGGCGCGCCATCGCCGAGTTGCTGGCGCAAAACCGCCTGAGTGCTGCCTCCTGTATGACCCATGCGCCCTATTGGCTGGAGACGGCTTCCTTGCTAAAGCCCCTGGCGGGCCAGGCGATGATCGGCCTGCATCTGACCCTGACCACCTTGCCGCCCCATCCCACTTTGGGTGCGCTTGCCAAACAGGCTTATCTTGGCCGCCTGAAGCAAGCCGACATCGAGGCCGAGATCAACCGCCAGATCGACGCTTTCGAGCAAGGATTGGGCCGCTTGCCCGATTATCTGGACGGACATCAGCATGTGCATGTCCTGCCCACCATCCGCGACGCCGTCTTGAAGGTGATGACTTCGCGCCTGAAAGGGGCCTGGCTGCGCGACGTGTGGGAGCCGCTGCCCAGCCTGTTTCGCAACGCTCCCAACCCCGTCAAATCCCTGGCTCTGAACGGGCTGGGCTTTTCCTTGCACAGCCAGGCCAGGGGACTGGGCATTGCGACGAACCAGGGTTTTCGCGGCGCCTACGATCTGCTGGGGCCGCACCAGCCCCCCGAAATCCTGTTCCCCCGTTTCCTGGCCGGGGCGAAGCCGAATTTGCTGATCATGTGCCATCCGGCCTATGTCGATGCGGCCCTGATCGACGGCCCCGATCCCGTACATGCGCCGCGCGAGGCCGAGCGGGCCTATCTGGCTGGCGATCTCTTCCCCACGCATCTGGCGCAAGCCGGGGTGGCGCTGTCCATGGGCTTGCGATAATCTTCCCGACCATGACGAAACACGCCATCCGCCCCGCGACGCCAGAAGACATGGTCCAGGTTCAGGCCATCTACGCGCATCATGTGATGAACGGCACGGGTTCTTTTGAAATCGAGCCGCCAAACCTGGCTGAAATGCGCCGACGACTGGCCGAAGCGCAAGAACGCAACCTGCCCTTTCTGGTCGCTGAATCCGATGGGCGCGTCGCCGGCTACGCCTATGCCAACCTGTATCGCACGCGAGAGGCCTATCGCTTCACTTGCGAGGATTCGGTCTATGTCGATCCGGCCTGCCACCAACGCGGGCTGGGCCATGCGCTGCTGGAAGCGCTGATCGTTGACGCCGGGGCCAGGGGTTTCAAGCAGATGGTGGCGGTGATCGGCGGATCGGACAATTCGGGGTCGATCCGCCTGCATGAAAAGCACGGCTTCGTGCGCGTGGGCCTGCTGCCCAAGGTGGGGTTCAAGTTCGACCGCTGGCACGACAGCGTGCTGATGCAAAGAGGTTTGTAGAACGGAGCGAAGCGACTAGGCCCAAAGGGCCGCGCGCCTAATGGCGCGAGAGCCAAGCAAACGGAGTGAGCGCCCGGCGACTGAGGGGCAAGAAAATATCAACTCCCCCCTATATACATCCCACGAAACTGTAATCCATCAAGATGGCGGTGCCGCGCAGAATCCACAGGCCGGTGATCAGCCCCAGCGCGAAAACGCCCAGCATGATCAGGGCGAATTTCAATTTCGGATTCATTCGGCGCTCTTGGCGGCAAGTCTGGCGACCGGCGCTTCCTTGATCGGCAGATTGACCAAGCCCGAAAACACGCCCAGCGCCACCGACAGCCACCACATCAGATCGTATGAGCCGGTCAGGTCGAAGGCCTTGCCGCCCAGCCATGCGCCAAAGAAACTGCCAACCTGATGCGACAGGAAGACGACGCCATACAGCATCGACATATAGGCAGGCCCGAACATCTGGGCCACCAGCCCGCTGGTTAGCGGCACCGTGCCCAGCCATAACAATCCCAGCGAGCCTGCGAACAGCAACACAGAGAAGGGCGACAGCGGCATGAAGATAAATATGATGAAGACCAGGGCGCGCCCGAAATACAGGTAAGACAGCAAATTCTTCTTGCTGTATTTGCCGCCCAAGGCTCCGCAGCCCCAGCTGCCGATGATGTTGAACAGCCCCACCAGCGCCAGCGACCAAGCCCCCAGCCATTCCGGCATGGCGCGGTCGGCCAGATAGGCGGGCAGATGCGTCACCACGAAGGCGACGTGAAAGCCGCAAACGAAAAATCCCGCCACCAGATACCAATAGCTTGGATGGCGGAAAGCCTCGCCCAGCGCCTGTTTGAAACTTTGCGTCTGCGTCGCCACATGGCGCGGCCCTTCCGCCAGACCCAACGACAAGGGCAACATGGCCATCGCCACCCCGGCCAGAATGATCAACGCCATCTGCCAGCCGAAGCCCTCCAGCACGACATGGCCCAAAGGCACCACCGCGAACTGGCCGAACGAGCCGCCCGCCGTGGCGATGCCCAAGGCCATGCTGCGTTTCTCTGGTGGTGCTGCGCGGCCCACCGCGCCCAGCACGGTCGAGAATCCAGCACCCGCCAAACCGATGCCGATGATCAGCGTGCCCAGCACCAGCGATGTGCCGCCGGTGCTGAAAGCCATGGCGGCCAGCCCCAGCGCATAGATCAGCCCGCCCAGGGCCGAGACCTTGACCACGCCGAAACGGTCGGCGATGGCGCCCGCAAAGGGCGACCCCAGCCCCCAAAGCAGATTTTGCAGCGCGATGCCAAAGCCGAACACTTCGCGCCCGACGCCCAGATCCATGGTCATGGGTTTCAAGAACAGACCCAGCGCCTGGCGCAGGCCGGTGGTGAGGGTGAGGATGAGGGCGCCGCAGATCAGGATGATCCATAGGCGCTTCATGGCTTGGTTGTCGTTTGTCATGCGATCAAGTATGGGGTTGGACGCAGCTTTTTACCACAGGGTGATGCAAAGAGATTTTTCATATTGGGATAAATAGAATTGGGGGATGAAGCTATTTGCAACGCACTTCCCAAATGAAGAACCTATCTCCAGCCCTAACCTCAACATCTTCTCTAATTTTTGTGTATCCTGCCGGACAAAGGT
The DNA here is from genome assembly GCA_015231795.1 of Alphaproteobacteria bacterium. Taxonomy (NCBI): domain Bacteria; kingdom Pseudomonadati; phylum Pseudomonadota; class Alphaproteobacteria; species Alphaproteobacteria bacterium. Next base: position 34,091 of record JADGAX010000005.1, read on the forward strand.
CTCGCAACTCCCAGTCAAAAATGCTTGCAGCACTATGCGGCGCAGCCAACGGTTCTGAATACTCCAACCTAAATCTCTTATCCCCTAGATCAACTACATTTTTTGTAGCACAAGCACAAAGGACTACTCCGATTGAAGCCATAATTACATATCGCATGAACTCTCCTACGCCGCAAAGGGCCTAACGCGCGATTGAATCAAAGTGCCATTGGCCGCTTCAACCGTCGCCAGATCGTAGGCAATCTGTTTACCTCACGCCGCGAGCGCTCTTCGAACGGCTTCTGGTTCTTTGGCGATGACGGCCAGCAACACGCGAGCGGCGCGGTCAGGCTTGCGCCGTCCTTGCTCCCAGGCATGGATGGCCGTTACGTCCAGGCCGAAGCTGTGGGCAAAAGCCGACTGGCTGAGGCCCAAACGCCTGCGCAGCGCCGCCACGTCAATATCATCCGGCACGGCAACCTCATAGCTGGGCAGGTCGATTTCGCCCATGCGATGTTGAGCCATTTCCCTCAGGCCCGCCATCAAACGCCGACCCAGGGCCGTGCGTTTCGCTTGCTTAGCCGAGGTTTTCAAGGAACTTTCGGATGGCGTTTTTCTCGGCATGAGTCAGGTTTTCCTTTTCGTTCTTGGCGTAGATGTCGAGGAGGTACAGCGCATCCTCGCCCAGCCAAACGTAATAGATAATGCGCGCTCCGCCACTTTTGCCTTTGCCGCCACGGGAGACTCGGGCCTTGCGCGCGCCTCCGGTTCCAGGGATGACTGGCCATGCTTCGGGCGCTAGGGCGATTTCCAATTCCGCCGCTTGGCGTTCAAGCGCCGTCATCAGCTTGCGCGCCCTGCGGTCATAGCCCGTGGTGGCGACGACCCTCATGACAGAACTATAAGGCATTGTCGCATGGGCGTCAATCTCTGGCCGCCACCACGACGAAGCAGGGCACCGGCTGGCCGTCTTCGTGTCTGGCCACGTCGCGGGCCAATGACACAATGGAAAATCCCGCCGACGCCAGCGCTTGGCGCACATAGTCTTCGCCATGCGCATAGCGCCCGCTTTGGCCCAGCGTGAATTGTCCCGCATCCGCCGCCTCGACCGTAAAGGCCAGCAGCCCGCCCTTGCGCAGCGCCGCCCTGGCCGAGGCCAGCACCGGCGCCAAATCACCCAGATAGCAGAACACATCGGCAGCCGCGATCAGATCGAAGCCGTCCGCATGCGCCTTCAGATAGGCCACCAGTTCGCCCGCTTCCAACGCGTCATACAGTTTCCGGGAACGCGCCTGCTCGATCATGGCAGGCGACAGATCGACGCCCGCAAGCCAGCGCGCCCAGGGCTTCAAATGCAAGCCCATCAGACCGGTGCCGCAACCGGCATCCAGAATGTCCAGGGGCGGTTTCACGACATGTTCCAACGCGTCGGCAATCGCGTCGGGCGCACGGTAGCCCAGTTTGGCCAGCTTGGCGTCGAAATCTTTGGCGAAGCCATCGAAAGTGTTGCGCACCAGGGATTCCGGCATCGCCGCCTGCACATTCCCGCCCGCCCCCAGGGCCGCCGCCCAATGGCGGGCCACCTTGTTCTGCGGCTGTTTCTTGGCCCATGTCTTGGCCTCGGACAGGGCCTGCCTCGCCTCGCCCTTTTTCGACAAGACATATAGAAGCGAGCCATAATTGGCTTGCGCCGCTTCATAGGCGGGCGCGTTCATGGCCGCCTTGCGCAAAAAGGGCAAGGCCTCGACATTCCTGTCCATCTCCATCAAAAGCGCGCCCAGCAGATTGTTGGCGCTGGCGTTCCTTGGTTCCGCCTTCAAGGCCTGGCGGTAGCGCGCCTCGGCCTGGCCGCGCTGACCAGCCCGGTGCGCCGCCAAGCCCATCTGCAACAGCGCGTCGGTTTCTGGTTTCATAGATCGGCCATCCGTTGGGACATGAATTTCTTGATCAGTCTTTGCTTCAAATCGTCGCGCACTTTGCGATAGGCCTCAAGCCTGGTTTCGCGGTCGCCGTCGATGGCCGTGCAGTCGAAGGTGGGCCAGTATTCCACTTCGCAGGCCATGTTGCGGGTCAGTTCCACCGCCTTGTGCTGCGCCTCGGGACTGAGCGAGATCACCAGATCGTAGGACGTGTCTTCCAGATGATCGAAGGTCTTGGCCTTGTGGCGGCTCATGTCGATGCCTTCCTCTTCCATCACGGCGATCATGAACCCATCCGGCTCGCCTGCCTTGACGCCCGCGGAATCGACGAAGATCCGCGTGCCGAACAGGCGCTTCATCAGCCCCTCGGCCATCGGCGAGCGCACGGCGTTGTAGGTGCAGGCGAAAAGAATGGCGGAAGGAAGGTCAGGCACCGAAAATCATCCCCGGATATGCAGCACGCACAGCAAGGTGAACAGGCGGCGCGCCGTATCGAAATCGATCTCGATCTTGTCCTTCAGGCGCTCAATCAACAGCTTGGCTCCTTCATTGTGCAGGCTTCGTCTGGCCATGTCGGCGGCTTCGATCTTCGACGGGGGGGCGGACTTGATCGAGGAGAAATAGGTGTCGCAAACCATGAAATAGTCGCGCACCAAGCTGTAGAAGGACCTGACCTCGAAACGCACCATTGTCAGCGGAAAACCATCTTCGGAACGGATGTCGAAGCTCATGCGGCCGTCATCCATCGACAAATGCAGCGTGAAGGGGCCTTGCCAATCGCCCACCGGCTGGAAACTGTTTTCCTCGATCAGGTCGTAAAGGGCGACTTGGCGTTCATGCTCGACCTCGGGACGGCGGCGCACCAAGGTCTTTTCGTCAAGCACCACATGAACCAGCCGGTTGCGATGCTTGTTGGGCATGGCGCTATCTGTTCAGACGCAGGCGCACGGACAGGCCATGCGCATCCAATCCCTCGGCCTTGGTCAGCGTCACCGCCGCCGGGCCGATGGCGGCCAAGCTGTCGGCATCGCAACCCAGCCAGGTGGTGCGCTTCATGAAGTCTTGCACGCCCAGGCCTGATGAGAAGCGGGCCGAGCGCGCCGTCGGCAGCACATGATTGGGGCCGCCCACATAATCGCCCACCGCTTCGGGCGTATAGCGGCCCAGGAAGATGGCGCCCGCATTCGTCACCTTCTCGGCCATGGCTTCGGGATTTTCGATGGCCAGTTCCAGATGCTCGGGTGCTATGCGGTCGATCAACGCAATCGCGTCGTCCAAATGTTTCACCACCACCACCGCGCCATGGGCTTCCCAACTGGCCCTGGCAATTTCGGCCCTAGGCAGGGTTTTCAGATGATGCTCCACCGCTTCGGTCACGCGAGCGCCAAAGGCCCTGTCGTCGGTGATCAGGATCGATTGCGCCGCTGTGTCATGTTCTGCTTGGCTTAACAAATCGGCGGCCAGCCAAGCGGGATCGTTGGCATTGTCGGCCACCACCAGAATCTCGGACGGGCCAGCGATCATATCGATGCCGACCTGGCCAAAAACCTGGCGCTTGGCCGCCGCTACATAGGCGTTGCCCGGCCCCACGATTTTATCAACCGGCTTGATGCGTTCGGTGCCATAGGCCAATGCGGCCACCGCCTGCGCGCCGCCGACGCGCCAAATCTCATCGATGCCCGACAGTTCAGCCGCCGCCAGCACCAGGGGATTGACCGCGCCGTCCGGCGTCGGCACCACCATGACGAGGCGCTGAACCCCCGCCACCTTGGCTGGAATGGCGTTCATCAGCACCGAAGACGGATAGGCCGCCGTGCCGCCCGGCACGTACAGCCCCGCCGCCTGCACGGCCCGCCATTTCATGGCGAGGCGCACGCCCTGGGCATCGACATAATCGATGTCGGCCTGCAATTGACGCGCATGAAAGGACTGGATGCGCGAAGCCGCCAGTTCCAGCGCCGCCAGCGTTTCCGCAGAACAGGCGGCACGCGCCGCCTTGATTTCGGCAGGCGTAAAGCGCAATCCATCCGCCGTCAGTTTCAAACGGTCGAACTTGGCGGTGTAATCGACCAGCGCCGCGTCGCCCCTGGCCCGCACATCGGCGATGATGGCGGCCACGGTGTCATTCACATCGCGGTCGGTTTCGCGCTTGGCCGAGATCAGGGCCATGAATTCGGCGTCGAAGCCTTGCGAACTCGCATCCAGATTACGCGGCACGGGCCACCTCGCCTCTAAATTTCTCGATCCATTCGCCCAGCTCCTCGGGCCTTGTCTTCAAGGCGGCGCGATTGACGATCAGGCGCGACGTGATGTCGATGATATGCTCGACCTCGACCAGCCCGTTGGCCTTCAAGGTAGCGCCAGAACTGACCAGATCGACGATGCGCCCGGCCAGGCCCAACGAGGGGGCAAGTTCCATCGCCCCGTTCAGCTTGATGCATTCGGCCTGCACGCCACGGGTGGCGAAATGGCGCTTGGTCAGATGCGGATATTTGGTCGCCACCGTCACATGGCTCCAGCGCGCCGGATTGTCGCCCTCGCCCATTTCCTTAGGCTCGGCCACCGACAGGCGGCATTTGCCGATGCCCAGATCGAGCGGCGCGTAAAGCTCGGGATAGTCGAATTCCATCAGCACGTCATTGCCCGCGATTCCCAGATGGGCGGCCCCGAAGGCGACGAAGGTCGCCACGTCGAAGGAACGCACCCTGATGATCGATATATGGGCATGATTGGTGGCAAAACGCAGCAGGCGCGAATTGGGGTCGTTGAAGGCGGGTTCGGGTTCGATCCCCACGCCCAGCAACAGCGGCATGGCTTCGTCCAGAATGCGGCCCTTGGGCAGGGCGATGACCAGCGGTTCGGCGGCGGACACTTGGAATATCTCCAGCAAATGAAGCCGGATGTTTACACTTTTGAGCCGCTTTCAGCAAGTTGAAGCCCCTGAAACGACAAGAAGAAGGCTTGCGCTGGCGGGAATGAGTGGGCACCCTGTGCCTCGCAATGCACAGCCCGGAGCTAACCCGTTGAAATACAATGATTGACACCATCAATATTCGTTCCGAAAGGTCCGAGGACAAAAAGGCCATCAGCGATCTGATCGAGGCGGCTTTCCGCACGCACCCTTTCAGCCGCCAGATCGAACACAAGCTGGTCGATGCGCTGCGCGAGGCAGGCGCGCTGCTGGTTTCGCTGGTCGCCGAGGATGGCGGCGAGGTGGTGGGCCACATCGCCTTTTCCGATGTTCTGATCGAGGGCCAAGATTGCGGCTGGGTGGGCATGGGGCCGGTGGCGGCGAGGCTGGATCGCCAGCGCCAGGGCATCGGCTCGGCTTTGGTGCGGGCGGGATTGGATGCCGTGCGCAAGCTGGGAAAGCGAGGCTGCGTGCTGGCGGGCGATCCCGCTTTTTATGATCGCTTTGGATTCAATGCCGACGAGCGGCTGACACTGGAAGGTGTTCCGCCGCAATATTTCCTGTCCCTGGCTTTCGAAGGCGAAAACATGCCCATGGGCGCTGTCGCCTTTCACAAGGCGTTCTCGGTTGGGTTGTAGATTTTACATCTAAAGACAAGTAGGCTATCCCCGCGTTATTCAATTAACGGGGGTTACATGGGCTTTCGAGCATGGACAAGATTGGGAGGCATCATGACGCTGTCCTGTGTCGCCGTCATATGCGCCTCCTCCACTGTTCGCGCTCAACCCAGTTTCGATTGCGCCAAGGCATCAAGCGGCGTAGAGAAACTGATCTGTTCAAGCGAGGCGTTATCCATCCTCGATAACAAGATGAACATGATTTATCGCGGGGCGCTTACTAGAAGATCAGAAACTCAGGTTCAATATCTGAAAAACAGTCAGATAAAATGGATCGGCAAGCGAAACAAGGAATGCAATGTCGCTCTATTAGATGCCGCGAGCGCCGCCCGTTGCCTTGAACAGGTGTATAGGGAGCGCATCTCAGATCTCAACTGGTGGCTGGCTCTCCCTAATGGCACCGCCTTGCCCTCTCTCTATGACTCATACGAAGCGTTCTGTAGTGCCGATGGGCTAGGGGTGCGCAAACTGGCTTATTCAACTGTGTCCCGAGAAGAGAATCAGAATCAAGGCTATATGCTGACTTGCAAGCTTCATAACGGCGCAACTCTTCGATTGCTTTGGGAAGCCGAAGAGGCGCTTCCCTATGGGAAATGTGGTGTGCAACCCAGTGAGCGCCTAAGCATTTGGATTAATGACAAGCTTATAATAAATGATCTTACTGTAAAATTTGGGCACTGCGGGGGGATGTCTTTAGCGGTCTTAAGCGCCTCAACCAGCAGGGTGGAAGTCTGTAATTTCGTTTCCAAGGACATAACCACTGGGGAAGATTTCACGAATGAACAGTTTACTGGCGTGCTCCCTGACAGCGAAGGGGATGGTTTCGGAAGCAAGGGATGGAAATACAATCAACGTTGCCGAATCATCCCTGTGAAGTAATCCCCGCCGAAGGTCAGATGCGCGGATCAAGTCCGCGCATGACGGATTAGAGCAGGATTAGGACTGCTTCCACCTCAACACCGGGTTTCTGGCCGCCCTGGTTTCATCCAAGCGACGGCGCGGCGTCAGGCGAGGTGCCGCCTTGAAATCCTCCGCGCCGCCCTCTCAGAATTTCAAAAATATCTTCGCCGTGCCGTCCGGCATCGGCAACACTTGCCAATTCATGCGCCCGGTGTCGAACGAACACAGGATGGGCGAGCGGTCAAGAATCTCGCCCGACTTGGCATGCCAGGATTTGGCCAGAATAAAAGTGGGATAGGGATAGGTTTCGTGGGTGATGCCGATAAAGGCGCATCCTGATTCCAAAACGAAGTTGTTGACTGCCTCAACCACGCCAAAACCCGCTTGCATGGCTGCAAAGTGATTGGCGTAGTCGTGGCCCATCAGCACGCCGTCAGGCTTCAGCTTGGGCCACCAAGCATTGATATCTTCAGTCACGGCCTCGAAGGAGTGGTTGGCGTCAATATAGATATAATCGAGCGAGACGTCGGCGACCAATGCCGCTGCGTCCAGTGAGGACATCCTGAGAATCTCGACATTACGTCCTTCAAATTTCTTGCAGACGGCTTCGAAGCGGGCCTCTTGCCGGGCGGCATCCACATTGTTGATGTCGTATGCGTAGTCGTCGCCCTCCTGGCAAATCCAAGGGTCGACCAACAGCAAGTTTTCCGGCTGGCAGCGGTTCAAGGTTTCCTGGGAGAACACGCCCTCGGCGACGCCGACTTCGGCGAAGCGCTTGCCCTTGTCCAACAGACCAAGCAGCGTTTCCCTGGAGATGTCGAGAAGGTAGGTCCTGGCTTCAGCCTGCATTCCCGATCATCTCCATAAAGCGCTAAATCAAACTGGTTTCCACCTCAACACCGGACTGCGCGCCGCCCTAGTTTCATCCAAGCGACGGCGCGGGGTTAAGCGCGGAGCGGCCTTGAAATCTTCCGCCGCATTGCCCGCCTTGGCCTTCTTCGCCAGCGACAGCAGCGTTTCGACATAGATATCCAGCGTCTGTTTGCTCTCGGACTCGGTGGGTTCCATCAGCAACGCGCCATGCACGACCAGCGGGAAATACATGGTCATGGGATGGAAGCCCTCGTCGATCATCGCCTTGGCGAAATCAAGCGTGGTGACACCCGTATCCTTCAAGAAGCGGTCGTCGAACAGCGCTTCATGCATGCAAGGCCCGGGGAAGGAAGGTGTGAGTTCAGCGCTCAACCTTGCCAGCAGATAATTGGCGTTGAGTACGGCATCCGACGAGGCCTGCCACAACCCATTGCCGCCCATCGACAGGATATAGGCGAGTGCCCTAATCATCACGCCGAACTGGCCGTGGAAGCCCTTCATGCGCCCGAAACTTTTTTCGGCCTCGCCCAGGCAATGTTCCACCAGTTCCAGCCCGTTCTTGCCCTTGCGCACGAACGGCACCGGCGCATAGGCGACCAAACGTTCGCTCAACACCACCGGGCCAGCGCCCGGCCCGCCGCCGCCATGCGGGGTGGAAAAGGTTTTGTGCAGATTGATGTGCATGCAGTCGATGCCCAGATCGGCCACCTTCACGCGCCCAACGATGGCGTTGAAATTGGCGCCATCGCAGTAGAAATAAGCGCCCGCCGCCTTCACGGCTGCAGCGATTTCCAAAATCTCGCTTTCGAACAGGCCGCAAGTGTTGGGGTTGGTCAGCATCAACGCCGCCACTTTGTTGTCCAGCTTGGCCTTCAGCGCCGCCACATCCACGCGGCCCTTTTCGTTGGCGGGAATCGACACCACCTGATAGCCGCACAGAGCCGCCGTGGCCGGATTGGTGCCATGCGCCGATTCCGGCACCAGCACGATCTGGCGGGCATCGCCCTTGTCTTCCAGCGCGGCCCTGATCGCCATCAAGCCGCACAATTCACCATGTGCGCCTGCGGCAGGGCTCATCGCCACCGCGCTCATGCCGGTCAAATCCATCAGCCATTGGCCCAACAGCGAAACCGCTTCCAAAGCGCCTTGCACAGTGGTTTCGGGCTGCAAAGGATGGATGTTGGCGAAACCGTTCAAGCGCGCCGCCTTCTCGCTCAGGCGCGGATTGTGCTTCATGGTGCAAGACCCCAGCGGATAAAAGCCGGTGTCGATGCCGAAATTCTTCTGCGACAGGCGCGTGTAATGGCGCACGCATTCGGGTTCGGCCAATCCCGGCAAGCCGATATTGCCCTTGCGGGCCAAGCCGCCCAAACGATCGGTCACGGCGGGAAGGTCGGGCAGATCGACCGCGGAGCGTTGCGGCTCGCCCTGTTCGAAGATCAAGGGTTCTTCGATCACAAGGCCGCGATTGCCGGTATAGCTTTCCAGGCTCATGACAACACCTCCGACAGGCCTGAAATCAAGGCGTCCATGTCCTCGTCGGCTACGGTTTCGGTAACGGCGATCAGCATCAGATTTTCCATCTCGGGCCAAGTTGGATAAAAGCGGCTGACCGGCACGCCCGCCAGAATGCGCTTGGCCGCCAGCTCCTCCACCACTTGGGCGGCGGGCTTCGAAAGCTGAACCGCGAATTCGTTGAAGAAGGTTTTGCTCAACAGCTTAACGCCCTTGACGTTGGCGAGGCGCTCGGCCAATTGCACGGCCCTGGCATGGTTCAGTTGCGCCAGCTTGGTGAAACCGGCCTCGCCCAAAAAGGTCATGTGCATCGAGAAGGCCAGCGCGCACAGGCCGGAATTGGTGCAGATGTTGCTGGTCGCCTTCTCGCGCCGGATATGCTGCTCGCGGGTGGAAAGTGTGAGCACCCAGCCGCGCTTGCCGTCGGCATCCACCGTTTCGCCGATCAATCGGCCCGGCATCTGGCGGACGTATTTTTCCTTCACCGCCATCAGGCCCAGACCGGGACCGCCGAAATTAAGCCCCACGCCAAGCGACGCGCCGTCGCCGATCACGATGTCGGCCCCCATCTCGCCGGGCGACATGACAGCACCCAGCGCCACCGGCTCGGTCACCGCCACCACCAGCAGCGCCCCTTCGGCCTGACAGGTTTTCGCCAGCGCCGAAAAATCGCTTAATTGTCCGAAGAAGCCCGGCAATTGCACAATCACGCAGGCGGTTTGGGAATCGACGCGGCCCATCAGATCTTCCAGCCCAAAGGGATCGGGGGCCAGCGCCTCGACCTCGAGATGGGTGAACTTGGCCTGGGTCGCCGTCACTTCGCGGTAATGCGGATGCACATTGCCCGAGATCAGCACCTTGGCCCGCTTGGTCACGCGGGCCGCCATCAAGGCCGCCTCGGCGCAGGCGGTGGCACCGTCATACAACGAGGCGTTGGCCACTTCCATGCCGGTGATCAGCGCCACCTGGGTCTGGAATTCGAACAGATATTGCAGCGTTCCCTGGCTGACTTCGGGCTGATAGGGCGTGTAGGCGGTGAGAAACTCGCCCCTGGTCAGCAACTGATCGATGGCCGCCGGAATATGATGGCGATAAGCCCCCGCCCCCAGGAAACAAGGCACGTCCGAAGCCGCCATGTTCTTGGCCGCCATGGCGCTTAGTTTGCGCTCGACCTCCAATTCGCTTAAGCCCTTGGGCAAAGGCAAAGCGCCCGATTGGCGGGCCGTTGCCGGAACGTCGCAAAACAGGTCGTCGACGCTTTTGGCGCCAACGGCCTTCAGCATGTCGGCCCGGTCGGCATCGGTGAGCGGCAGGAAACGCATTTTGAGAAACCCTTCAGTGATCGAGCGTCTTCAGATAGGCGTCGTAAGCTGCTTTATCCATCAGGCCCGACAATTCGCCGGGAGCAGACAGGGTCATCTTGTAGAACCAACCGTCGCCTTCGGGCGATTCGTTGACATGGCCGGGCTGATCGACGATCGCCTGATTGATGGCGGTCACCGTACCGCTGGCTGGCGAATAAACTTCGCTGGCGGCTTTCACCGATTCCACCACGGCGGCCTGCCCGGCCTTGGCGACGGCCTTGCCGATTTCCGGCAGTTCGACGAAAACGATGTCGCCCAACTGATGGGCGGCGAAATCGGTAATGCCGACGGTGGCGACGCCTTCGTCAAAGCTGATCCATTCATGTTCGTTGGTGAAGCGCAAAACGGTCATGGAAGTCCCCTTCTAACCTTTGAAATAACGATGCGGGAAAAACGGCAGCGCCACGACATGGGCCGACATGGGCTTGTCGCGCACGATCAGTTGAACCGGCGTTCCGGGCGCGGCATGGGCGCTATCGACATAGCCCATGGCGACAGGGCCGTCGACCGAAGGGCCAAAACCGCCCGAAGTGATTTCGCCGATGGGCTTGCCGCTCATGTCTTGAATTTCCGTATGCGCCCTGGCCGGCGCCTTGCCGTCTGGCTTGATGCCGACCCGCTTCCTTGCCGCGCCATTCTTCAAATGCGCCAGGATCACGCCATCGCCCGCAAAGCCGCCTTCTTCGCGCCTGCGCTTGCCGATGCTCCAGACCAAGCCCGCCTCGACGGGGCTGGTCGTCTGGTCGATGTCGGAACCGTACAGACACAGCCCGGCTTCCAGGCGCAGCGAATCCCTAGCGCCCAAACCGATGGGGGCGACGCCCGGCTGGGCCAGCAGCTTTCTGGCGATCTCTTCGCACTTGTCGGCGGGCATGGCGATTTCGTAACCGTCCTCGCCGGTATAGCCCGAACGGGTGACCAGACAGGGCACACCCCCGACAGCCATCTCGCCGCCCGACATGAAGACCAATTTGACGGCCTCGGGCGACAGCGGCGCCAAAGCCTGGGCGGCGCCGGGTCCTTGCAAGGCCAGCAGCGCCCAGTCGGCATGGGCGACCACCTTGATGCCCTTGGGTTCCAGATGCAGCGCCAGATGCGCGATGTCTTGATGTTTGCAAGCGGCGTTGACCACCAGCGACAAGCGGTCAGGCAGGCGCAGCACCATCAGATCGTCTTCGATGCCGCCCCTGGCGTTGGTGAATTGGCTATAGCGCTGGCGGCCCTCGCCCAGTCCGCAGATATCGGCGGGAACCAAACTTTCCAGCGCTTTGTCAGCCCCATCGCCGATCAGCGACACCACGCCCATATGCGACACGTCGAACAAACCGGCATGGGCGCGGGTATGCAGATGCTCCTTCAGCACGCCCATCGGATAATTGACCGGCATGGCGTACCCGGCAAAGGGCACCAACTTGCCGCCCAATTCCTGGTGCAGATGGTAGAGCGGCGTCGTTTTAAGATCGTCTGGCAAGCTCACGGACGGAATCCTTTCGGGGCAGCGGCAGAGTCCACTTTGCGCCCCCCTCTGTCCGTGCGACCTGAAAGATTCACCGATGCAGGCACCGGCTTACTTCTTCGGTGAGGCGCCGCATTGAAAAAGAACGGCGGCCTGCTTTCCAGATGTCCTCTTCTCCCGGTCCTTTTGCCTGAGAGTTTCCAGGGGCGGTTGCTCCTTCGGCGCTGGGGTCAGCCAGTCTCTCCCGGGGGAAGTCGATTTGGACGGCGTCATCCTAGTTGGGCCGCGTCCCCAGTCAAGCCGCCTAAGTCAAGCCAACGAATTCAATGAGTTGTCGTTCTGTCCCTTGACGTATGGGTAACATCTTTCTAGACTCGGCTGGATTTTTGCGCTGGCCGTTCCTATCTTAACGGCACCTCATCCAAACCCAAGCCAAGGATTAGTCCTCATGAAGCAGGTTACTGACGCCGATTTCGAAGCCGAGGTGTTGAAGGCCCCTGGTCCCGTTCTGGTCGATTTCTGGGCCGAATGGTGCGGGCCTTGCCGCCAGATCGCGCCGGCGCTGGAAGAACTGTCGAAGGACTATGCCGCCAAGATCAGCGTCGCCAAGGTCAATATCGACGAGAACCCGGCCACGCCCTCGAAGTACGGCGTGCGCGGCATTCCCACGCTGATGATCTTCAAGAACGGCCAGGTGGCGGCGACCAAGATCGGCGCCCTGCCCAAGAGCAAGCTGTATGAATGGGTCGATTCGGCCCTGTAAGACCAAGATGCGTTGACGTGCAAAGGCCGCGCCGAAGGGTGCGGCCTTTTTGCTGCCGGAAAGGGATAAGATGATTTTCAACGCCGCCGAAAATGATCTCCAGGGCATGACCGACCTGTTGTTGTCGCTGTTCGACCAGGAAGCCGATTTCTCGCCCGACCGGTCGAAGCAAGAACGCGGCCTGTCTCTGATCTTGTCCAACCCGCAAGTTGGACAATTGTTCGTGGCTCGCGACGAGACGGGAGCGGTAACCGGCATGGTCAGTCTGCTGTTTACCGTTAGCACGGCCATGGGTCAGCCGGTCTGCTGGCTGGAGGATATGGTGGTCCGCGCCGACCAGCGCGGGCAGGGCCTGGGATCCAGGCTGCTGGCGCATGCCGTCAGCTATGCCCGCGCGCAAGGTTTTGGCCGCATCACGCTGCTGACCGACCGCCTGAACGTCGAGGCGCAGCGTTTCTACGCCCGCCACGGTTTTAATCTGTCTGAAATGACCCCTATGAGATTGATCACTTAAAGAAATTTTTGAAAGTAATTTCTTGAATAATTTAAGAGAGTTATTCGCATCTGCGAAATATAAGATTATCGTACTATTCGCGTGATTTTGCCTGTAGCCTTTCTTCAAAAGAAGGAGAGGCAACATGGCTCTTGATGGGGACGCAGGATCGAACGCCGTCATTGGACAGGCGATTGGCGGCATTTGGACGCAACTGGCCGCCGTCGCCCTTGATATCGACAGCATCGCAAAACATTTCGCGGATCAGGCCAAGCAAGTCGACATGCTGAATTCCGTCGCGGGCGGATTGGCCGACACCAACGCCAAACTGGGCGAGACGGCAGGCTTGGCCCAACAGGTCTCGGAATCGGTTTCCGACATCACGCAGGAATCGCAAAACTCGCTGACTTTGGCCAGAAGCTCGATCCAGACCCTGGTCGATGGCGTGAAGCGCACGGAAAGCCACATGAACGCGCTTACCGAATCGCTCACCAGGGTCGAAGGCGTGTCCGAACGCATCGAAACCATCGCCCGCCAAACCCGCATGCTGGCCCTGAACGCCACCATCGAAGCCGCCAGGGCGGGCGAGATGGGCAAGGGCTTCGCCGTGGTGGCCAGCGAGGTCAAGGCCCTGGCCGCCCAAACCAGCGACGCCACCCAGTTGATCGCCAACACCGTGCGCGAGTTGAACGATCTAAGCGGCAAAGTGACCCAGGAGAACGCCACCAGCCTGACCTGCGCCGACAAGGTGATGTCGTCCACCGACGATCTGTCGGGCTTCGTCGACGACACGCAAACCCTGTTCGGTCTGCTGCACGAACATATCGAAGAAATCGTGCATGCGGGCCAGTCGGGGGAATCCGACCGCTTGCGCATGACCGAAACCATCGCCGCCATCAATGTCGACATCCGCGAGGAAAGCGAACGTCTGCATGACGCCAACGGGCGCCTCGACAAGCTGATGGCCGAATCGGAAACCTTGATCGAAGTGTCGATGAGCGTCGGCATCGATCTGCCGGACTCGCCCTTCATCCGCATGGTGCAAGACGCCGCGGCCAAAATCGGTTCCCTGTTCGAAGACGCCATCGATAAGGGACGGATTGGCCAAGACGCCCTGTTCGACGAGAATTATCGTCCCATCGGCGGCACCGATCCCCAGCAACTGATGGCGCGCTTCACCGAATTCACCGATCAGGCGCTGCCGGAAATCCAAGAACCCCTGCTGGCCGCCAGCGACCGCATCATTTTTTGCGCCGCCGTGGATCGCAACGGCTATCTGCCCACCCACAACAAGAAATATTCCCAGGCCCAGAAGCCGGGCGACAGCGCTTGGAACACCGCCAACTGCCGCAACCGGCGCCTGTTCAACGATCCCGCCGGACTGGCCGCCGCCAAAAACCAGAAGTCCTTTCTGCTGAAAACCTACAAGCGCGACATGGGCGGCGGCAATATGGCGATGATGAAGGATTGCTCGGCCCCCATCATGGTCAAGGGGCGGCACTGGGGCGGCTTTCGCATGGGTTATGTGTAGGATATAATCGGCCCTCAAGCGCCGGGCGCGCGCTGTGCGCGCTAGGCTTCCGCTCGCCGGGAGGCTCGCGCGCGTGCCTTGCACGCGAGGCGTGGTGTGCTTAAAACTGTTTGCGTGCCCGCTATGACCGCCCCTTTCCTGCCCATGACCAAGGCCGAGATGGATCATCTCGGCTGGGAGACCGCCGACATCATCCTGGTGACCGGCGACGCCTATGTCGATCATCCCAGTTTCGGATGCGCCCTGATCGGCCGTTTGCTGGAGGCCGAGGGATTCAAGGTCGGCGTCATCGCGCAACCCGATTGGAACAGTGCCGAGGATTTCAAGAAACTGGGCAGGCCCAACCTGTTTTTCGGCGTGACGGCGGGCAACATGGATTCCATGGTCAACCGCTACACGTCGGAAAAGCGCATCCGTTCGGACGACGCCTATACGCCGGACGGCAAGGCGGGCATGCGCCCCGACCGCGCCGCCAATGTCTACGCCCAGCGTTGCCGCGAAGCCTTCAGGGACGTTCCCATCGTGCTGGGCGGCATCGAAGCATCGCTCAGGCGTCTGGCTCATTTCGATTACTGGTCCGAGAAGGTGCGCCGCTCGATCTTGTTGGACGCCAAGGCCGACCTGCTGGTCTACGGCAATGCCGAGCGCGCCATCGTCGAGATCGCCAGACGCGCCCAGGCGGGCGAACAGCCCGCGCAGATGCATGACATCCGCGGCACGGTCTATGTCTCCAATCTTGATAAGATCGACGACTGCGTCCGCCTGCCCTCGTATGAAGAGGTGGTCGCCGCTCCAAAAAGCTACGCCCTGGCCTCAAGGCTGATGCATCAGGAGAGCAACCCCCACAATGCCAAAACGCTGATTCAGCCGCATGGCGACAGGCTGGTGGTGGTCAATCCGCCGCCATGGCCCTTGTCCACGCCCGAACTGGACCGCATCTACGAATTGCCCTACGCCAGGGCGGCTCATCCCAGCTATGGGAATGCGCGCATTCCGGCCTGGGAGATGATCCGCTTTTCCATCAACATTCTGCGCGGCTGTTTTGGCGGCTGCAGCTTCTGCTCGATCACCGAACATGAAGGACGCATCGTGCAAAGCCGTTCCGAAGGCTCGGTGCTGCGCGAGATCGAACAGATGCAAGCCCGCATGAAGGGCTTTACCGGCGTCATCTCGGACCTGGGCGGTCCCACCGCCAACATGTACCGCCTGGGCTGCAAGGAAGAGCGCATCCAGGCCATCTGCAAGCGCCTGTCTTGCGTTCATCCCACCATCTGCAAGAACCTGATCACCGATCACGGCCCGTTATTAAGCCTATACCGCCAAGCCCGCAATCGTCCCGGCATCAAGAAAGTGCTGATCGCTTCCGGCCTGCGCTACGACCTGGCGCTTGCAAGTCCCGACTATATCGACGAGTTGGCGGCGCACCATGTCGGCGGCTATCTGAAGGTGGCCCCAGAACATACCGAAGCGGGGCCGCTGGCCCATATGATGAAACCGGGCGTTTCAGTTTACGAGAAATTCCAGGCCCGCTTCCTAAGCGCCGCCCGCAAGGCGGGCAAGCAGCTTTACCTGATCCCCTATTTCATCGCCGCCCATCCCGGCACCACCGATCAGGACATGCTGAAACTGGCCCTGTGGTTGAAGCGCCATGGGTTGAAGCTGGATCAGGTGCAAACCTTCCTGCCCTCGCCCATGTCGCTGGCCACCGCCATGTATCATACCGGCCTCAACCCGCTGACGCCCGATCTCAAGCCCGTTTACGTTCCCAAGGGCGGACGCCAGCGGCGCATTCACAAGGCCTTTTTGCGCTGGCACGACCCCGAGAACGCCCATTTGCTGAAGGAAGCCCTGATCAATATGGGCCGCAAGGAATTGATTGGAAACGGGCTTCATCAATTGGGCGGGCTTGGGACCGCCGCATTGCCAAAGCAACGTCTAACGGACTGTAAAAGAAAGTGAAACTTGTTTGCTGGGCCGCGATTCGTCCTTCTTGTCTTGGCGGTTTGGATTTATATTAAGCCGCAAACAACGATGACGCCCCCGGAATGGAGAAGCCTTAATGTCGATCCGCAATATTCTGGTTCACTTGAATCGCGGCCCGCGCTCGGCGGACCGGCTGGCCTTCGCCATTGAATTGGCAAAAAAGCATCAGGCGCGCTTGGTCGGGGCCTTCGCCCAGAAAACCGCCGCCCATCACATCGGCATGGTCCTGGTTTGGCCGCCCGAGGAATATGTCGCCGCCGCCAACGACAGCAAGGCGGAGTTCGAAACTGCCGTCAAGGATTTGGAAAAGTCCGAGTGGATCGACATCAACCGCGGCAGCGACGCCGAGATCATCCGCCATTTCACCGAGGTCGGCAGGCATTTCGATCTGGTCGTGCTGGGCCAGCCTGAAGAGAAAGACAGCCTCACGCCCGACGACTTGGCCGAGCAGACCATCTTGTCCTCGGGCCGTCCGGTTTTGTTCATTCCCGCCTACGGCCATTTCACGCCCAAATTCGAAAAGCCCATGATCGCCTGGAACGATTCGGCCGCCGCCGCCCGGGCGCTCAACGATTCCCTGCCTCTGATTCGGGGCGCCAAGGAAAGCATCGCCGTCACGATCACCGATTCGCATGAAGCCGTTCAGCACTCCACCGCCATGCTGAAGACGCATCTTGAAAGTCACGGCATCGCGGCGCAGCCGGAAATCCTGGTCGCCATCGACATCGGCACCATGGACATGCTGCTGAACCGGGCCACCGACCGGGGTGCCGACATGATGGTGATCGGCGCCTTCGGCGGCTATGCTCGCTGGTTCGCCAGCAAGGGAGCGGGCACGAAATATCTGCTGAAGCACATGACGCTTCCCCTGCTGATGTCGCACTGATCGCCCCATGATCGAAAGCGCGCTGGCCCAGGCCGATATCGACCATGAGATCAGCCGCTTTCACAGCCTTTACGCCCAGCGTCCCCTGCGCAGGAATCTGGGCGGCATGCGTTATAATCATTCCTTCGCCCTGTGGTTCATCCTTGATCGGTTGCAGCCCAGCCTGATCGTCGAATCGGGCGTCTTTCAGGGCCATTCCACTTGGCTGATCGAACAGACTTGTCCGGGGGCGCAGCTGTTCTGCCTGGACGTCGATTTCAGCCGCCTGCTCTACAAGTCGGAACGCGCCGCCTATATCCAGAAGGACTTCGCCCAATGCTCGTGGCGGGATCTGCCCAAGCAAGACGCGCTGTGCTTCTTCGACGACCACCAGAACGCTTATCAGCGCTTGAAGGACCTGCGCTGGGCGGGCTTCAAGCGCGCCGTCTTCGACGACAATCATCCCTGCGGCGAGGGCGACTGCTATTCGCTGAAACATATGCTGGCGGGATTCGGCCATCCGCGCATGCAGATGAGCGAGAAATTCCAGGGCAACGAGGACGAGCGCCAGCGGCGCGCCATGTTCGAAGACATTGTTAAGGTGGCGGGACCGCGCCAGCAGCTTTTAGTGCCGCCCAACGAGGAAGACCGGGACCTGTTCTGGCAAAACTGCCGCAGCTATGTCGAATTTCCCCCGGTGGCGCTGGCCCCGCGTTCCGCCACCTGGGACAAGGAGTATCAAGGCGCTTATGAAACCAAGCCGCCCTTGATCGCCCCCCAGTCCCTGCCCCCGGCCATCAAGGACATGCTGGCAAGCGATGCGTCGGAATTCGACTATAGCTTTATGGCTTATGTCGAATTGACGTGATATCGGGCTTCTTACGCTAACCCATTGATATAATGGTGCCGAAGGTCAGGATTGAACTGACGACCTACTGATTACGAATCAGTTGCTCTACCACTGAGCTACTTCGGCTTTGGAAAATGGTGGGCGCGACAGGGATTGAACCTGTGACCCCTCCCGTGTGAAGGGAGTGCTCTCCCGCTGAGCTACGCGCCCGAAAGTCCATATTTTCC
The DNA here is from genome assembly GCA_015231795.1 of Alphaproteobacteria bacterium. Lineage (NCBI taxonomy): Bacteria > Pseudomonadati > Pseudomonadota > Alphaproteobacteria > Alphaproteobacteria bacterium. Next base: position 52,397 of record JADGAX010000005.1, read on the forward strand.
ATGCCCCGTAGCGGGTGCTGCGGGGCGGGCGCTCATATAAGGGCGGGCCGAAAGCCCTGTCAAGGCCGATCCTGCCTTTTCCGCCTTTCGATTCAGGGGGTATAAACAGATTGGCCGCGACGCGCGGGGGGAGCGTGCGCATCGCGGCCTCTGTGCCTGGGACGAACGAGAAGCCCCAGGAAACGTGCGGGAGCCGAGGGGCCTAATCCTTCTCCCGCACGTTATTGTTTTGACCCTCAGGCGCCGGGGGTGTTTATTGCCCTCAAGCGCCGGGCGCTCACCTCCGGTGAGCTAGGCTTTCGCGCCACGCCTGCAATGCAGGCCGACATTTTGTCTGTCCGCCAAGCGGACGGGCGCGCGGCCCTTTGGGCCTAGTCGCTGCGCTCCAATCTCTCCCCTTGCCGGGCAAACTCAATTCACGACCTTCCAGGTGCCGTCGGACTGCTGGCAGGCGGTGCCGGTCACGGCTTCCTGCTTGCCATCGACATTGACCGTCGATTTGAATTCGCGGCAAGTGCCGCCGGTCACGGTATCGCGCCCTTCACGGGTTGGCACGACGCTGCCGTAATGGCCGGAATCGGGGTTGTTCCAAGCGATGCTTTGGCCCACCGGCGCGGTATAGGCCTTCTGCTCGGCGGTCTTCATATATGCTTTGTCGGCGTTGTCGAGCGACTTGCCGATCTCGCTGCCCAACAATCCGCCCAGCACCGTGCCGCCGATGATGGCGACCGTGCGGCCCATGCCGCCGCCGATCTGCGAGCCAAGCACGCCGCCGGCAACGCCGCCCAGAATGGCGCCGCCCGCCTGCTTGGGGTTGTTCTGCATTGATTCACAGCCCGCCGTCGCCAGCAGGCTGGTGGTCAGAAGGATCGTCGCGGCGATACGCATGCGGGTCATGGTTCTGTCATCCTTTCGAGAATTCCCACCGACCCTAGGTCGGCAGGAGAAGAGGGGAAATCAAGCTGTCTCCTCGGCTATGATAAAACACGGACAAGGCGGCGAAAATATGGCATAGACAGGGCCGGATCTTGTTTTTTCGTCAGGTCTGGATATGCAGCCCCTCAACGCCCCTTTCGAACGCTTCTCGGCTTGGCTGGCCGAAGCCGAAGCCAGCGAACCCAACGATCCCAACGCCGTCGCCCTGGCCACCTGCTCGCCCGAGGGCAGACCAAGTGTGCGCATGGTGCTTTTGAAGGGCGTCGATGCGCAAGGTTTCGTCTTCTACACCAATCTGGAAAGCCAAAAGGGGCGCCAACTGGCCGCCAACCCGCATGCAGCCCTTTGTTTTCATTGGAAAAGCCTAAAGCGCCAAGTGCGCGTTGAAGGATCCGTGCTGCCAGTTGAAGACCATGAGGCCGATGCCTATTTCTCGTCTCGGGCCAGAGCCAGCCAGATCGGCGCCTGGGCCAGCCAGCAGTCCCGGCCCCTGGAAAGCCGCTTCGCGCTGGAAAAGCGGGTGGCGCAGTTCGCCGCCCAGTACGGATTGGGGGCGGTGCCCCGCCCGCCTTTCTGGTCGGGTTTCAGGATCGTTCCTGAAACCATCGAATTTTGGCAAGACAAGCCCTTTCGCCTGCATGAGCGCGATTTGTATCGCCGCCATGGCGATGGCTGGGACATCGAAACGCTTTACCCATGAACGCCGCCCCGCCCCCGGAAAGCAGACTGATGCGACTGGCCACCTATGCGGCCATGGCTACCGCCTGCATTCTGATCGTTATCAAGATGGCGGCCTGGCTGGCCACCGGTTCGGTGGCGCTGCTTTCCACCCTGATCGACAGCATCCTGGATGCCGGCGCCTCGCTGGTCAATCTGCTGGCGGTGCGCCAAGCCCTGCAACCCGCCGACCGCGACCACCGCTTCGGCCATGGCAAGGCGGAGCCGCTGGCCGGGCTAGCCCAGGCGGCCTTCGTGGCCGGTTCCGGCCTGTTCCTGATCATCGAGGCGGCGGGACGTTTCGCCGATCCGCAGACCGTCGAACGGCCCATGGTCGGCATCATCGTCATGGCGGTCTCGATGGGGTTGACGCTGGGGCTGGTCAGTTTTCAGAAGTTCGTCGTGCGCAAAACCAAGTCGTTGGCCGTCAATGCCGACAGCCTTCACTATACCGGCGACGTGCTGATCAATCTGTCGGTGATCGTTTCCCTGCTGCTGGCCAGTCAGTTCGATATCCCCCTTGCCGATCCGCTGTTCGCCATCGCCATTGCGGCCTATCTGCTTTGGAACGCCTACGGCATCGCCAGAAGCTCGATGGATCACTTGATGGACCGCGAGTTCGACGAAGCCGAGCGCGAAAAGATCAAGCAGATCGCCAGAACCCATCCCGGCGTGCGCAATGTGCATGATCTGCGCACGCGTTCATCCGGCCTGCAAAGTTTCATTCAATTGCATCTGGAAATGGACGGGCGCCTGCCTTTATTCGAGGCGCACGCCATCGCCGACGCCGTGGAAGCCAAGCTGCAAGCCGCCTTCCCCAGCGCCGAAGTGATCATCCATCAAGACCCGGCGGGTATCGCCGAGGCTCATCCGGTGTTCAAGTAAACCAAGCGCCTTACTGAAAGGCACAACCCGGCTTCAGCCCCATCTTCTTCAGCATGGTGGCCAGCGGGCAGAAACCCGTGAAGGCAGCCTGGAACATGTTGGCGCCCACGAAGGCGGTGAACCACAGCCACATCGGGCTGTGCAACTGCGACAGCGCCAAGCTGAGCAGAATCATGGTTCCGGCGAAGGCGAAAACGACACGGTCGATGGACATGGTTGGAAAGCTCCTGCTGGGAATTGCGTATTAGCTGTTGCTAATATAATGATCTTCCCTATATGATGTCAAGCATCCTGCGCCCGAGGGAGTGAGATTATGCGCAAAATCCTGCCAATCGTCTTGTTTTCGGCCTTCGCCCTGCCCGCTCTGGCCGCTGAGTACAAGGTGGAAACGGTCGCCATCGACGACATGAAGGCGGTTTTCGCCACCGTGGAAAGCACCGACGTGATCCCCGCCCGGGCCAGGATCGGCGGCACCATCGGCGGACTGGTCGTCGATGAGGGGGCCATGGTCAAGGCGGGCGAGCGCATCGCCCTGATCGGCGACGCCAAGCTGGGCATCGAAGCCCAGGCGCACGAGGCCAGAATCGCCAGCGCCGCCGCCGAGCGCGACAAGGCCAAGCTGGATATGGATCGCGCCACGAAATTGCTGGCGACCGGGGCCGTGTCGCAAGCCAGGCTCGACCACGACCGCACCCAATACGAAATCGCCCAGCGTCAGGTGTCCGCCCTGCAATCCGAGCGCGCCGTGGTGGTGCAGCGTTCGAACGAGGGCGCGGTGCTGGCTCCGGCCAACGGGCGCGTGCTGAAGGTCAACGTCACCAACGGCAGTGTGGTCATGCCGGGCGAGCCGGTGGCTACCATTGCGCTGGAAAACTATCTGCTGCGCATCTTGTTGCCGGAACGCCATGCCCGCTTCCTGCGCGTAGGCACGCTGGTACGGGTCGCCGAGCGCGGCGACAAGAAGGACGGCGACAGCCTGCGCGAAGGCGAAGTGGTTCACGTCTATCCGCAAATCGACAATGGCCGCGTGGTGGCCGATGTCAAGGTGGATGGCTTAAGCGGCTATTTCGTGGGCGAGCGGGCGCGCGTTTACATTTCCACTGGCGTGCGCGACGGCTTTCTGGTGCCCGCCGATTTCCTGTTCCGCCGCTTTGGCCTGACCTATGCCAAGCTGAAGGACGGACCCGAATTGGTGGTTCAGCCCGGCCAAACGATGCAAGACGGCACGGTCGAGATTTTGTCGGGCCTTAAATCCGGCGACATTCTGGTGACGCCATGACGCAAAAAGAGACCGGCCTGGGCCTGTCGGGCCATCTGGCCCGCGTCTTCATCGAATCGAAGCTCACACCTCTGCTGCTGATGGCCGCCTTGGCCGCCGGTCTGGTGGCGCTGACCTCGCTGGCCCGCGAGGAAGAGCCGCAGATCAGCGTGCCGATGGTCGATATCCTGGTGACGGTGGACGGCTACAAGGCGGGGGACGCCGCCGAACTGGTGACCAAGCCGCTGGAAGACATCGTCAAGGGCACCGACGAGGTCGAGCATGTCTATTCGCAAACCCAAGACGACCGCGTGCTGGTGACGGCCAGATTCAAGGTGGGCACCGACGAGGATGTGGCCACCTTGCGCATCCATGAACAGATCCGCGCCCATATGGCCGAAATTCCCATCGGCATTCCCGAGCCATTGATCATCGGGCGCGGCATCAACGACGTCGCCGTGCTGGTGCTGACGCTGGCCCCCAAAAGCGGGGCCGAGGAGCGCTGGAACGACAACGAGCTTCTTAGCGTGGCCGAGGAATTGCGCCACGAGATGATCAAGGAAGAGGACGTCGGGCTGACCTATGTGGTGGGCGGCAGGAAGGATCAGATCCGCGTCGAACCCGATCCCGAGGCGCTGTCGCGCCTGGGCGTTACGCTCAATCAGCTGGTCGATAAGGTGGCGCACGCCAACCGCTCGTTTCTGGTGGGCCAGGTTCAAGCCGCCAACAAAAGCTATCCCGTCGCCACCGGCCAGACATTGATGGGTGTGCCGGATGTCGGCCAGTTGCTGATCACGGCCAGGGATGGCCGCCCGGTCTATGTGAAAGACGTGGCCAAGGTCGTGGTGGGACCCGAACCGTCCAAACATCGCACTTGGCATCTGGGCAAAGGCGACGACAAGCCCAGGCCCGCCGTCAGCCTGGCCTTGGCCAAGCGCAAAGGCGCTAACGCCGTGAAGGTGGCCGAGAATCTTCTGCTGCGCCTTGAAACGCTGAAAGGCCCGTTGCTGCCGCCCGACATCGAGGTGCACGTCACCCGCAATTACGGCCACACCGCTTCGGAAAAGGCCGATGAACTTCTGCTGCATCTGGGCATCGCCACGGTGTCCATCGTGGTGCTGATCGCCTTCACGCTGGGCATGCGGGCCGGTCTGGTGGTGATGATGGTGGTGCCCACCACCATTCTGCTGACCTTGTTCGCCGCCTGGATCATGGGCTACACCATCAACCGGGTCAGCTTGTTCGCGCTGATTTTTTCCATCGGCATTCTGGTCGACGACGCCATCGTGGTGGTGGAGAACATCGTGCGCCACCGCCATCTGGAACCGGGCAAGAATCCCGTCGCCAGCGCCATTCGCGCCGTGGCGGAAGTAGGCAACCCGACCATCGTGGCGACGCTGACCATCGTGGCCGCCCTGTTGCCCATGATGTTCGTTTCCGGCCTGATGGGACCCTATATGAGTCCCATTCCCGCCAACGCTTCGGCGGCCATGCTGTTCTCGTTCTTCATCGCCGTCACCGTCACCCCCTGGCTGCTGGTGCGCCTAAGCCGCAAGGACAAGCCCGAAGCCGCGGCGGGTCAGCATGATCACGAGGGAAAGCTGGGGGCCTTCTATCGGCGCTGGGCGACCCCGCTGGTCAATGATCGCGGCAAGTCGAAACGCTTTCTTCTGTACACGGCGCTGGCGACGCTGGCCGTTTGCCTGCTGTTCGCCACCAAGACCGTTACTGTGAAGCTGCTGCCCTTCGACAATAAAAGCGAAGTGCAGGTGGTGCTCGATCTTCGCGAAGGATCGACGCTGGAAACCACCGAGCGCGTGCTGGGACTGGCGGCGGCCAAGTTGAAGGACCTGCCAGAACTGGTCTCGATCCAGGCCTATGCCGGAACGGCGTCACCGTTCAACTTCAACGGTCTGGTGCGCCATTCCTATTTGCGCGCTTCGCCCGAACTGGGCGATCTGCAAATCAACCTATTGCCCAAGTCGGAACGGTCCCGGGCCAGCCACGAGATCGCGCTGGAGATCAGAAAGCGCTTAAAGGACATCGAGCTGCCCTCAGGCTCGGTGATGAAGGTGGTGGAAGTGCCGCCGGGTCCACCAGTGCTTGCGACCCTGCTGGCCGAAATCTACGGACCCGACGCCGAAACCAGAAGGCGGGTTGCCGAAAAGGTCTACAGCGCCTTCAAGGCTGTCGATTTCGTGGCCGACGTCGATACCAGCTATGGCAACCCGTCGGAACGCTGGCGCATCTCGATCGACCAGGAGAATCTGGAATATCACGGCGTCGAGGAAGAAGCGCTGTACGACACGCTGCGCGCCCTGCTGGGCGGCGTCAGCGTCGGCTATTCGCAGCGCGGTTTCGGGGCCAATCCGGTCGAGATATCCATCCGCCTGCCTAGGGAACATCTGTCCATCGACGAGCGCTTGCTGGCCACCCCGCTTCCCGCCCGCAACGGCAAGGTCGTCGAATTGGGCGATGTGGTGACGGTGACCAAGGAGCCGGGATCGTATCCGCTGTTTCGTCGCGACGGCCATTTCGCCGAAATGGTGACGGCGGAACTGGCGGGCCGCTATGAAGCCCCCATTTACGGCATGTTCGCCGTCGAAGACGTGCTGGACAGCATCGATTGGGGAGCCGACGGCAAGCCCGAGATCGCCTATCACGGCCAGCCCAAGAACGAGGGCAAGCCCACCTTGCTGTGGGACGGCGAATGGGAAATCACCTATGTCACCTTCCGCGACATGGGAGCCGCCTTCGCCATCGCCATTCTGGGCATTTATCTTTTGGTGGTGGGCCAGTTCGCCTCGTTCCGCCTGCCCCTGGTGATCCTGATCCCGGTGCCGCTGACCTTGATCGGCATCGTGCTGGGCCATGCGTTGTTCGCAGCGCCCTTTACCGCCACCTCGATGATCGGCTTCATAGCGCTGGCGGGCATCATCGTGCGCAACTCGATCCTGCTGGTCGATTTCATCCGCCATCGCCTGGGCGAAGGGGCTGATCTGGAAATCGCGCTGTTGGATGCCGGGGCGACCCGCGTCAAGCCCATCGTCCTGACCGCCGCCGCCGCCATGATCGGCAGCGCCTTCATCCTGGCCGACCCCATCTTTCAGGGCTTGGCGATTTCGATGGTCTTTGGCTTGGCCTCATCGACCCTGCTGACCCTGCTGGCCATCCCGGCGCTGTATATTTGGTGGCATCGGAAAAGCTGATAGCTGGCAGCTAACTACGCCGCTTGGCTGGCGGGATTTTCGATGAGCAGGGCGTAGAGCGCGTCCGACTTGTCAGTGCCGCGCAGCTTTTCGCAAGTCGGCTTGTCGCGCAGCAGGCGCGAGATGCGGGCCAATGCCTTCAAATGTTCGGCACCGGCCTGTTCGGGAGCCAGCAGAAGGAAGATCAGGTCCACCGGCTGCTCGTCGATCGATTCATAGGCGATCGGCTTTTCCAACCTAGCGAACAGCCCAACCAGCTTTTCCAGCTGGGGCAGCTTGCCGTGCGGAATGGCGATGCCGTTGCCCACGCCCGTGGTCCCCAGGCGCTCGCGTTCAAGCAACACGTTGAAGATGACCCGTTCATGCAAGCCGGTCAGTTCGGCCGCCAGATGGGCAAGTTCCTGCAAAGCCTGCTTTTTGCTGGTCGCACGCAGGTTCGCCACAACGCCTTTTGGCTCGAGAATGTCGCTGATCTCCATGAGATCCTAAAGTTAGGATGCACCCCAAAATCCGGCCCGGCCTTAGCCAAGCCCTGCGAAGCGCCGGACCTTATGCCGCCCCGCCCGGTGTGTCAAGGGGTAGGGGAAACCCTGATTTTTTTATCCACAAGCCTCCAGGCATGGGGATCGGGCTTTGCCTGCACCGCAACATTTGGCTAGGATATGCGCCGTAAGTTCGTCACCGTCCGGGGGTTTCATGTCCGAAGGCTTGGGTTTAATGGCTGGGAAGCGCGGCCTGATCATGGGTGTCGCCAACGACCGCTCGATCGCTTGGGGGATCGCGCAAGCGGTGGCCCGCCAGGGCGCCGAGCTGGCGTTCACCTATCAGGGCGAGGCGCTTGAAAAGCGCGTGCGCCCCTTGGCCGAACAATTGGGCGTGCCGGTTCTGTTGCCCTGCGACGTCACGGATTTCGACAGTCTCGACAAAGTGTTCGACGACCTGCAGGAGCGCTGGGGCGGGCTGGATTTCGTCGTCCACGCCATCGCCTATTCCGACAAGGAACAGCTTCGCGGCAAATATCTCGACACCACCTACGAGAATTTCGCCCTGACCATGAACGTCTCGTGCTTTTCATTTACCGCGGTTGCGAAACGAGCGGCGGCCTTGATGAAGAATGGGGGCAGCATGCTCACCTTGTCTTACTACGGCGCCGAGCAGGTGATGCCGCATTACAATGTGATGGGCGTGGCCAAGGCGGCGCTGGAAGCCAGCGTGCGCTATCTGGCCGCCGATCTGGGCAGCGACGCCATCCGCGTCAACGCCATCTCGGCTGGCCCCATCAAGACGCTGGCCGCTTCCGGCATCGGCGATTTCCGTTTCCTGCTGCGCTGGAACGAATTGAACGCGCCATTGAAGCGCAACGTCACCATCGAGGATGTCGGCAATTCGGCGTTGTATCTGCTGTCCGGTCTGGGATCGGGCGTCACCGGCGAAGTGGTGCATGTCGATTCCGGCTATCACACGGTGGGCATGGTGGCGGTCGAATCGGCCGCCGGAACGGCCGAACTTCTGCAGACCTTCAAGAAGGGCTGAGATGTCGGGCAACTCCACCGGCGATTTGTTCCGTCTGACCAGCTTCGGCGAAAGCCACGGCCCGGCCATCGGCGGAGTCGTCGATGGTTGCCCGCCCGGCATTTCGCTAACCGAAGCCGACATCCAGCCCTTTCTCGACGCCAGAAAGCCCGGCGGCTCCAAACATGTGACCCAACGCCAGGAAGCCGACCGCGTGCGCCTGCTGTCGGGCGTTTACGAAGGCAAAACCACCGGCACCCCCATCGCCTTCCTGATCGACAATACCGACCAGCGTTCGAAGGATTACGGCGCCATCGCCGAACAATTTCGCCCTGGCCACGCCGACTATAGCTATTGGCGCAAATACGGCATCCGCGATCCCAGGGGAGGCGGGCGGGCCTCGGCCCGCGAAACGGCGGTGCGGGTGGCGGGCGGCGCCATCGCAAGGCTGGTTCTGAACGCCATCGTTCCCAAGGGCGTGGTCGTGCGCGGCGCTTTGGTGCAGATCGGCGCCCGCTCTATCGAAAGATCGCGCTTCGATTGGAAGGAAGTTTCCAACAACGTCTTCTTCTGCCCCGACGCCAAAACGGTTCCCCTGTGGGACGAAGACCTGGCGAAAATCCGCAAGCAAGGCTCCAGCATCGGCGCTGTGGTGGAGGTCGAGGCGCAAAATGTGCCTGCGGGGTTGGGCATGCCGGTTTATGACAAGCTGGACGCCGACATCGCCAAGGCGATGATGGGCATTAATGCTGTCAAGGGCGTCGAGATCGGCGAGGGCTTCGCCTCGGCCCTTTTGACCGGCGAGGAAAACGCCGACGAGATGCGCATGAAGAAAGGCAAGCCCGTCTTTCTTTCCAATCACGCGGGCGGCATTCTGGGCGGCATTTCGAGCGGCCAGCCGGTTGTGGTGCGCTTGGCCTTGAAGCCGACCAGTTCCATCCTAACTCCTAGGAAGAGCATCGACATCCACGGCAACGAGGTCGATATCGTCACCAAAGGCCGCCACGATCCTTGCGTGGGCATTCGGGCGGTTCCGGTGGCCGAAGCCATGCTGGCCCTGGTGCTGGCCGATCATCTGCTGCGCCAGCGCGGCCAGTGCGGAAAAATCTAGAAGAGCAAACCATCACATGCCGACACTTCTTGTTACCCACCCCGTTTGCCTTGAACATGATCCCGGCCCGCATCACCCGGAATGTCCCGAGCGCCTGAAGGTGGTTCTGGCGGCGCTGGAGACCGAGGAATTCCATTTCCTGATGCGCGAACAGGCCCCGCATGCCAGCATGGAGCAGTTGGCGCGCGTGCATCCCATGTCGCATATCGAGCATATCTTGTCGTCGGTGCCGCAAGAGGGCCATCGCACCATCGACGGCGACACGTTTTTGTCGCCCAACAGCGGCGAAGCGGCCCTGCGCGCCGCTGGCGCCATTTGCCTGGCCATCGACGACGTGATGGCCAAACGCGCCCGCAACGCCTTTTGCGCCGTCCGCCCGCCCGGACATCATGCCGAACTGCATCAAGCGATGGGCTTTTGCATGTTCAACAATGTGGTGGTGGGGGCCTATCACGCCAGGGCGGCGCATGGGCTTACGCGCATCGCGGTGGTGGACTGGGATGTGCATCACGGCAACGGCACCCAGCATCTGATGGAAGACGATCCCGATTTCTTTTACGCCAGCACCCACCAATCGCCTTTGTATCCCGGCACCGGCTGGGCCGACGAAACCGGGGTGGCGGGCAATGTGGTGAACGTGCCCCTGCCGCCCGGCACCGATGGGCCGGGCTTTCGCGCCGCTTTCACCAGCCGCATTCTTCCAGCGCTTGAGGCCTTTCAGCCCGAACTGATTCTGATTTCGGCGGGATTCGACGCCCACAAGGCCGATCCCATCGCCAATCTGAAACTGGAGGCCGAGGATTTCGGCTGGGCGACGCGCGAGATTTTGGCGGTGGCGGGTCGCGTTTGCGACCATCGCGTGGTGTCGGCGCTGGAAGGCGGCTATGATCTGGCGGCGCTGATGGCCTGCACCACCCATCATGTGCGGGCACTTCTGGGAAGCTGATGAAGGGCCGGTCCTTCAAACGCTGGGGCTGGCTTGTTCTTCTTCCCGTTCTGCCGATTGCCTGCTGGCTTGGCCTGGCTTGGTTGCTGGGATCGATCCCGGCGAACCGCGTTCTTCCTGAATCCCACTCGGATATGATCGAGATCGCTCTGGTCTCGAACGGCTGGCATGTCGATCTGGTTCTGCCCATCCAGGCGGGCGACATCGACTGGCGACAGGATTTCCCGGCGACGGACACAAGGCTTGGCGCATCCCTGCCCTTCATCGCCCTGGGCTGGGGCGACCGCGATTTCTATCTGGAAACGCCGCGTTTGCGCGACTTGAAAGCGAGGACGGCGCTGAATGCTCTGCTGGGAAGAGGGCCTGCGGTCATGCATGTCATGCATCTACCGGCAATGCCTTCGGGCGAAGGAACGCGCCGCTTGCGCATGGACCAAAAAACCTATCGCACCCTGGCGGAAAGGCTGCAAGCCAGCCTGCAACGAAACGATGGCGGCAAAACGATCCTGATCGCGGGCCAAGGCTTTGGCAATGCCGACGCCTTCTACGAGGCCAAGGGCCATTACAGCCCCATCACCACCTGCAACGAATGGCTGGCCGCCCATTTAAGGGCGGCGGGCCTTCCAGCTGGCCTGTGGTCGCCGCTTCCCTTGGGTCTTTTGTCCCATTGGCCTTCGCATGAGCGCCACGTCGCGCAAAGCGGAACGGGTTAGGCCTCCCCCTGGAAGGCAATCACCGTCGCATTCTCGACGTGCACGCTAGACCCAACGCTTACTTCAGCGCCATTGTTGCTGGTGTACACCGTGTATCCATCCATCGTACCGCCGCTGGTCGTCCAGCCTTCGCTGGCGTCGAAGTTGATCTGACTGCGGTCGTTGCCGATGATCTGAACCGTTGTATCGCTGCTATCGGCCATGCCCCGCAGGATAGTGCTGTCCAGATCGATGGTGACTTTTGAATCATTGGTGCCGGAAATTTCAAGTTGCTCGATGCTCTCCAGTTTCCAACCCGCCAGGGCGGTCAGATCGAAGCTCAGATCTCCCACATGGCCCGCTTCACCGGTCAGCACCAGTTTGTCATAGTCACTGCCGCCATCGATCAGCTTGAAGTCGGCGCTGCCGGTATAGAAGACGTCGACGCCGTCATGGCCGAAGGCCATGTCGTTGGTGCCTATCAGCGTGTCAGCGCTCGCGTTGCTGCCGATAGAGTAGGTCGATTGCCAGTTGTCGGGGGTGACGATGACGTCTGCGCTGGCGGTTCCCAGGTAGGTCGTGCCGCTGTCGGGCGTCGTAATCGTCGCTTGAACCACCGAAGCGCTGAGGTCCGTGTCCGTCTGCGTGACATCCAGAACATAGCAATGGTTTTGTCCGCTTCCATCCCACAATGAACCCAGATTCCTGCCCGTGATGCTGTCGAAATTTCCCTGCAAGCTGTCGGCTGAAATCAGGTGGTCGAAACTGCTGCCCGCCTGCAGCGAGCCGGCGCCGTTTTCGTAGTTCATATAAAGGTCCAGCGTTCCGCCGTTCAGGGTGATTGTGCTGCCCGACGTGATGCTGTCGTTCGTATAGGTCTGGTAAATATCAGAAACGTTGTCGGGATTCGAGGCAAACAGATCGAGATCGACAGCCGAACCGGCAGAAATCTCCAGTCCCGCGCCGTTAACAAAATCAAGCGAGGCTGGTATGTGCCAGTCGTGTCCCACGTTGAGAATGACGCCATCGTTGACCAGCGTGCCGTTCCCGGTAATGTTTCCCTCGCCTGTGAATGTCAGGTCGTTGTTGTCGCCATTGAATAGGCCCGTCAGGACAAGGGTCGATGCGTTGTCGAAAACGACACTGTCGTTGAAGGTCAGGCTGCCCGAGTTGCCGATATTGATCGTGGCCGAATGCCCGCTGTCCAGGTGCAAGCGGTCCACCGACAGCCCACCATTCAACAAAACTCGCAGCCCTTCGTCGATATACAGGTCGGAAATCGTCTGCAAAACGCCAACATCCACGGAAATCGTGCCGCTGCCGACGGCATGCAGTTCCGACAACGTATCAGTTGCGGAGCTGAAGGAGACATGACCATTGCTTATGAACAGGGGGTCTGCCGCCGTCGGCAGGATATTGCCCGTCCAATAATCAGAGCCGAAGGCGAACGCAGCGTTGCCAGCATACCACAAGCTGCTGACCAGGCCATGGGTCAGCGTGGTGGCGCTGTACGCCGAGGTCCCTCCCGTGGCGTCGCTGCCCGTGAGATCCACGAAGCTTCCGGCGGCCGTGCCGTCGGTACCATCCCAGGCCCGCAGGGTGAAGGAGGCCATGCCGGTCCAGGTATCCCCATCATCCGCAACAAAACGCAGGCTGTCATAGCCGTCGTTGGCGGCATCAGTTCTATCCAACACCAAGGCGTTGGACTCGGAAATGTCAGCCACCGTTACCGTGGTCCAATTCGCTCCGCCATTCAGCGTGTATTCCCAATGGCCGCCCGGCGCGCTTAGGCCGACGATGGCCACGCCCATCGGAAGGGTTCCGGCATCGGGGTCGAACATCGCCACAGATCCAGATCCCTCGCCTAAGCCGCTGTTGCCGGCCATCGCCTGAAGCAGATTGTCTTCGGGAATATCCAGAGTGTTGTAGCCTTCCAGAACCAAGTGTGTCTGTTCGCCGCTGAGGCCGCCTGGGATCGTTTCGCCGTAAGTCGCGGCATCGGCCACCAGAACCGGTGCGGAGTTCGGCGACACGATCGTCGATGCCGTTTCCGAAGCGCTGGAAACGCTGGTCCCCAGATCAGTGAGTGCAACCTTGGTTCCGGGCGCATCGTTCGACATGCCGTCCCAGGCAAAGTAGGTGATGCTTTCAGTGCCTGCGGCATGGTCCGAATTGGGAACATAGCGCAACGAGGCCGTGTTCGGCAGCACCAGCGCATGGTCGGCGTCGACACTGCCGACGTCTGTCCAGGCGCCGCTTTCAAGCTTGTATTGCCATGTGCCATCTGAGTTGTCGGCGCTGGTCAGCGCCAGGCCCAAATCACTGTTCTCAGCATCCGAATAGCGCGTCACCAGAACGTAAACAAAGGTGCCGTCTCCACCCAAACCGACGGCAGTCTGTGCAAGCGACGGCGCTACTGTGATTGTCTCGTCCGATGAATAGACGTGGACATCGTCGATATTCCATCCGCCATAGCTAACTGAATAGTCGCTGCTTAAGCCCCAGCGGACATACAAGTGATCCCAGCTCGCCCAGGACAAGGAATTGGCGGCGACAGCACCGCTGATATCGACGCTGCTGTGAACCCAGCCGGAATCCGACATAACCCCGTTGTTGAAGCCCGGCGATGCGGCGCTGTCATAGGTGGAACCGACTCCTCCTGTCGAGCCGCTGGTCCAGACCGACAACCAGGTTGCACCATCGTTCGATATGTCGATCCAGGCATCATCGAACCCGTCTTCGACGGAAACATCGCGCCAGAAGTCCAGGGTGGCGTGGGCCTGAGGCGTAATGGCGCCGACTTCGAGAACCGCATAGGAGGCGGCAATGTCAACCGGATAGACGCCACTGTATAATATCCCATCTCCGTCATCGATGCTTTGGGTCAGGTTGGTTCCCAGCATATGGGTGCCGGAATAGGTGAATTTCGGATCGTCGTAGCCGGCTGAACTGGCGACGTCTCTTTCCCAAAGCGCATTGTCGCCGACATTGAGCGTCCAACCCGACCCCAGCGTTGCGCTTTCGAAATCGTCGCTGAACAGCGCGGTTGTCGCGGTCAGAACCGGCGCCGTATTCTCGCCGACCAGCGCAATGCTGTTGCCCGAATAGGTGAAATCGTTGGCCGTGTAGTGACCGTTTGGATCGAAGATGTCGTTGACCTGGTCGTAGTGCCCGGTCAGGACGATGGTCGAGTCGGCGCCGGCATTTGCATCCAGGCCCAGATACAAGGTGGTGGCGTTGCCGGTTCCGGAATAATAGATCTGAACATCGCCTTCGCCGACTTGGCCATCTGTATATCTGTAAAGACTGTTGATAGAGATCTGATCCAGGTTGATGGAATCGTGGCTCCTGAAGCCGGCGACCGTGTCGGTGCCGCTGCCGGCCATGATGACGTCGCTTGTGTCAAAGCCGGAAGTTACGTTGTAAACCAGATTGATGGTGTCGTTGCCGCCACCGGCGGAAATCGTGTTCGTACAGTCGTTGCTGCCCTCGGTGAAGGTGATGGTGTCGTTGTAATCGCTGCCGTAGACATTAAGCTCCAGACCCTCGGTTTGCAGGGTGCCTCCGGTCAGGTTGATCGTGTCGCCACCCATATAAACGTCTTCGATATTCGTGATCGAAAGCGTATTGGCGCCAGCAGACAGGTAAAGCTTGTCATTGTCGCCAAATACGTCGTCGACAACGCTGTCGCCATACTGGGCTAAGCCGGACAGGGTGATGACCTGATTGGAAATATCTGATGCGCCATAGATGTGGTCGATCGCGCCGTCGGTCATGGCCACGGTCTGAATGGCCTGGGTCAGCGGCACATCATATTTCAATTTCAGATGACCGTCGATGATCGTGAAACTATTTTCATCCCAATAGCAGCCGTCCAATTGGGCGACATAAATCGACCCTGCCGAGGAGGTGAAGGTCAGGGTGGTGAAGAGGTCGTCGACATCGCCCACCACGGTAACCGTGCCGTTGCTTAGATCGCCTGCCTCCAGATCGAAGCCGCCCCAGATCCTGTCCTCAAATGTGAAGTAGGGTATCAGCTTGGTGTAGCCGTCGCTCGCCCTATCGGCATCCAGAATATACGTGTCGGCCCCATCGTCACCGAACAACGTATCCTCGCCTGCGGTTGCAACCAGGCAATCGTCGCCAGCGCCGCCCGACAGCGTATCGTTGCCAGCGCCGCCAAGCAGTTGGTCGTTGCCGCCCATATTCGTGCCATCGACGATCAGGCTCATTGCCGCGCTATCAAACGCACCGGCATTGACGGTGACCCCGCTGGTCATGGCCACGGCTGCAGAAACACTGATCGTGTTGTCTGCCTCGCCGTCGCCATCGTAATCGACGCCCGTCATCATAACCTTGCTTAGGGTCAGCGAGGTGGCGACGTCCTGGTTAAGCACGATATGCTCGATGCCGGACAGGTTGATGCCTCCTCTGCCCGAAAAGTCGAGATCAACCGGACCCGATGCGTCGTCGAGCACCAACGAATCGCCATCAGCCCCGTTGTTGCCGCCGACGATGATGTCGGCGCTATCCAGCATGGAATTGTCGGCCAGAATGAAGGAATCGTTGCCGCTGCCTCCGTAGAGATTCTCACCGACATTGACGTCGTAGTAATCGTAGCCATTATCCGTATAGACCCAGAGCTGGCTTTCAACGCCGAAATTGAACGTGTCGTCTTGATCGGAGCCGTAGATCGCCGGGGCGTAATTGACCGTATCGGTGCCGCCCTGGCCGTCGCTAATGGTGTAGATATACAGATCCAGCGAATCGTCATAGGTCAAGCTGGACATATTGACGACGATTCCCGTCGTGGCGCCGTAATAAGTGATGGAATCGTAGAGATCGCCAATAATCTTGTCGTCGCCTGCATTTCCCGCCATCTGATTAACGCCGGTAACGCCGTTATAGTAATCGACAAAGCCGTTCAGATAATCGTCATTGGCGGTGCCGACAACGCTGTCGATGCCGTACAAAATATCGCTGCCGCCCCAAGGATCGGCGATCAGCGTATCGTTGTCGCCATCCTGCGTGGCGTAGCCCTGGCCATTCAGATAGATCGTAACGCCCTCTGTGGAATAGTTGCTGCTGCTTGAATTGGCGCTGGTGTAGTACTCGACCGTATCGCTTGCGCTGCGCCCGATGACCAAATCGTCGCCGTCGCCCGGCATGAAGCGCGTGCCGACATCGTCTCTGCCGATCAAAGTGTCGCCGTAGTCCGAGCCGTTGACGGCCTCAAAGTGATTGATCGTATCGACATAGCCCCAACCATCCACGGCGGTTTGGGCGTCATAGACCGTCGCATCGTAAGTGTATTCGCCGCCCAGATTGACGATGACGCCCCCGACGTCGTCGTCGAAGCTGACGGTGTCGTTGCCTGCGCCGCCATTCAGATCGTCGTTGCCAGCCCCGCCTTCGATGCGATTGTCGTTCGCATCGCCGTAGATGACGTCGTCGTAATCCGATCCTTCGACATTCTCGATATTGCGGACGTAATCGGTGAATGATCCATGGAGTGCTGTTGACCAATTTTCGCCATCAAGCTCGATGTCGATGCCGCTTCCGTCATGCAGATAGGCATAGCTGATCGTGTCGGTGCCGCCAGCGCCATCGAATGTGTCGTCGCCGCCAGCGCCTGAATTCGCGAACCAGTTGTTCGAGGCGTTGCCGGTGATCTCATCGCCGCTATAGGCGCTGGCGATGATCTGCTCGATCCCTTCCAAGCGGATTTCATAGGCGCCCGAGGTGGCGTCGGCGTTGCCATCATCGTCCAAGGTCAGGGTGACATTGTTGCCGGTAAAATAGAAGGCCGCCTGATCGTCGTCGCCTTCGCCGCCGATCAAACTGTCGTTGCCATAGCCGCCCCAGACCAGCATGTCGTCGCCAGCCCCGCCCACCAGGCTTTCGCCCAGGGTCGATGAGGAACCGACGATCAGGTCGTCGTCATCGCCGCCAACCAAGCCGGAGGCCAGCGAGATCGAATGGCCGTCGCCGTCGGACGCGAATTCGATGCCGCCGCCCGTATACTGGTTCTTGATCAGAATGGTCCCGCCATCGGTGGTGGTCAGCACCAGATCGTTGCCGCTGCGATAGAACTGATCGAAGGCGGCATCGATATTCATGTTCATGCCCACTTCATCGAAGGTCAGCATATCCGCCGTCCCGGACGCGTCCTCGATGTAAATGGTGTTTCCAGAACCGGGCATGGCGTCGATCAGATACGTATCGTTACCAGCCCCGCCCAGCAGCGAATCATCGCCGCCGCCGCCGCCTAGCGTTTCATCGGCGGCGCTGCCGGTAAGAACATCTTCGCCCTGGCTGCCCAGCACGATTTCGAAGCCGCTGATCGTGCTGATGTCGCCATCGTCATTCGTCAGCTGCCCCGTGCTCAGATTGACGGTGGCGCCGTAGAATTCTGAAAGATTAAGCGTGTCAATGCCTGCCCCGCCGGCGAGGCTGTCATAGCCGAAGGAGGCATTGAATATGTCGTTGCCGTCGCCGCCCAGCAGCACTTCATTGCCGCCGCTTCCGCTCAACGTATCGTTGCCAGCGCCGCCCGACAGGGTCGGAACAGTACCGCCGTCAAATCCAAAACCTGTCAGCGTGTCGTCGAAATTCGTTCCTTCAACCGCTTCGATCGAATCCATATAGCAGGTGACGCCATATGTCGAATAGGTGGCGGCCAAGGATACTGTGACAGTGACGTTGACCGCCTCCGCCAAACCCGAAAAAACGACCGTATCGAAGCCGTCATTGCCATCGAGGAAGTCGTCGCCGGTGGTGGCGTAGAAAACATCGTTGCCTGCGCCGCCGTAAAGCGAATTGGCGCCTGCGCAGCCGGTCAACGTGTCGTCACCGGCACCGGCGATCACGTCTTCGAAGGCGGAAACGGTGGTGTCGAAGCCGCTGCCGATGGCGTGGCTGGTGGTCAGATTGACCGTGACGCCCGCAGTCATATCCGAGTAGGAAAGCACATCCGTATCGTCGCCACCCGAAAGCAGAACGTCGCCTGCCCCGCCATTGATGGTGTCGTTGCCAGCCCCGCCCAGCAGCGAGTCGGCCCCGGCCATACCGGTCAGAACGTTGTCGTAAGCATCGCCGTAAATCACATCGTTGCCGGAACCGCCGATCACGTTTTCGATGTTGCTAAGCGTGTCGTTGCCCGCCCCGCCGGTGGCGGTGTTTTGGAACAAAAGAACGCTGACCGCCGCCGTGGCTGCGGCATAGCTGGCGGTGTCGGCCCCAGCGCCGCCATCTAAGATATCGTTGCCAAGCCCGCCTTGCAGCGTGTTGTCATCGTCATTGCCGGTTATTTCGTCATCTCCGTCGCCGCCGATGACATGCGCGAAGCTGACGATCGAATCAGAACCCGCCCCGCCCCAGGCGGATTCTTGCACCAAGTTGACGGTTACGCCGGTCGTCAGACCCGCATAGCTGACCCAGGAATTCGTCCCGCCGGTCAACGTGTCGTTCCCGGCGCCGACGATCACGCCTTCGATGCTGGCCAGGGTGTCGTTGTTGCTGGCCAGATCGCTGGCCGTCTTGTTCAATAGATCGACCGAAATCGCCGTGGCCGAATAATTGGCGAAATCGATGCCGGCGCCGCCATCCAGCGTGTCGTTCCCGGATCCGCCGGTCAGCGTGTCGTTGCCCAACAAGCCGCGCAGCCAGCCGCTTCCGGTCAATGTATCGTTGCCGGATGTTCCCGCCACGACATTGCCGATCGCCGGAACATTGTCGGCCGCCAGGGCGATCTGATCCGTCAGACTGCCAGCGTTGCTGAAACTGGTGAGATCGCTGGCGGAACCCGCAGCCACATTGGCCAGGGCGGTCGCCGCATCGCCTTGGGCCACGCGCGCGATCGAGCTTAGATTGGTCAGAAGGCCGGCGCCGCCGGTGGGATTGTTGGTCACCGCAGTCGCCACCGCCTGATTGATGTTGGCCAGCACGCTGGCGGCGCCGTTGGTGATCGCATCCGACAGGCTGCTGTTGATGCTGGTGGCGTCGGCCAAGCCAAGCTGGCCAACCGCTGAACCGATCAGCGTTTCCAAAAATCCGCCGCTGGCGTCGTCGGTCAACTGCGCCGCGCCGGTGGCGGTTCCCGCCTGCGTCGCCAGCGCCTTCAGCACAGCCGCCGTGGCGGCCGCGGAATCGACGTCGTTGCCGCCAGCGCCGTCCAGCATGGCGCTCATCTGGCTGACCATGTTCTGAATCGTCAAGGCGGCCTGCATGACGCCCGCGGCCTGCGTCGTGCCATTGTTCAGCGCAGCGGCGAAGGGGTCGTATTCGTTCAGGTCAAGGCCGGTGGCGTCGAAGCCGAACATGGTGGCCAGCTTCGCCTGGGCGGCTGCCGTATCGGCGGCGTCGCCATTGGCCACCATGGTCGCCATGATGGTGGTCAAGGGCGAGATCACCGTCGCATCCGAAGATGCCTTCAAGATTCCCGTGAAGGCCTGATTGGTGGAAATGTCGGTGCCGCCGGTCACCACCAGCGTGCCCGACTTATCGTTGCTGGTCAGCGTATAGCCGCCCGATGAATCGGTGGTCGTCCATTCCTCGCCAGCGTCC
This sequence comes from Alphaproteobacteria bacterium, assembly GCA_015231795.1. Classification (NCBI taxonomy): domain Bacteria; kingdom Pseudomonadati; phylum Pseudomonadota; class Alphaproteobacteria; species Alphaproteobacteria bacterium. The sequence continues at coordinate 72,228 of JADGAX010000005.1, forward strand.
AGAACGGCGTCGCCGTCAAGGTCAAGGAACACCGTTGCGCCCGAGATGTAGCCGTCCACCGCTGTGCCGGCATAGTTGCTCGATGCCGTTTGCTGCGCGGCTGCGGCTGCTGCTGCCGCCGCCGCAGCGGCTGCCGCGGCTGCTGCCGCGGCGGAAGCCTCGGCGGCTTGCTGGGCCGCCGCCTGCTGTTCTGCAAATTGTTGTGCCGCTGCTTGCTGTGCGGCCAACTGCTGAGCCGCCAATTGCGCCGCCGCCTGCTGGGCCGCCAACTGGGCAGCCGCCTGCTGGGCCGCCAACTGGGCAGCCGCCTGTTGCGCCGCCGCCTGTTGCGCCGCCTGATGCGCCGCTTGCTGCGCGGCTAAATGCTGCGCCGCCTGTTGTTGCTGCGCGGCCTGCTGCTGCGCGGCTGCCGCTTGATCTGCGGCTTGCTGCGCATGGGATTGCTGTTGCGCTTGCCCCTGCGATTGCGACTGTCCCGAACCTTGTTGTTGCTGGTTTCCAGCTCCAGGCGTTCCGGCGGGCGTATTAGTGAAGGTTGTTCCCGTCAGCACGCCGGTCTGGTTCGCCACGCTGGCCGCCGCCGACAAGGCCTGTTCGGTGGAAGCGCCCTGCGCCTTGGCTTCGCCGAAGGCCTGCGATGCCGCCATGGCCGCCATCAGCGCCGCCGCCACCGGTTTTCCTTCGGCAACCGCGTTCAGAATGGCCGCCTGCGCCGCCGCTGCGAATTTAGCGTCGACGCCCTGAGCCAATGTGCTGCCACCCTGGCCCTGCGCGCCCTGGCCCTGGAACATTCCTTCCACGGTCCCGGCGGGCGCCGCTCCACCCTGCTGCTGTCCCTGCGCCTGCTGGCCTTGCGCTTCCTGGCCCTGCGCCCCCTGCTGCTGGGCGCCCTGCTGCTGGCCTTGCTGTTGCTGTCCCTCCTGCGCGCCTTGCTGCTGGCCTGGCTGTTGTTGTCCCTCCTGCGCGCCCTGTTGCTGGCCTGGCTGCTGCTGAGCGCCCTGCTGTTGCGCGCCTTGCTGCTGAAAGACCTGCATCAAGATCTGATCCGCCGACGACTTGGCGGAGGACGAGGCGTTGCTGCTGGCTACCGCGCTCAACACTTCCTTGAAGCTGTTGACGATCTGGCCCTGGCTGACCAACACCACATTCGATGGCACGGAGAAAAAGTTCGACACATGCACGGCGCCGAAACTTTGGTTGTTGGTGGTGGTGCCCGACGCCGTGGTGATGGAAAACTCACCGGTGCTGTTTCCTTCCGGCAACAGCGCCGTGGTCAAGCCGGTTTCGGGCGAGAAGCTGCCCGCCACCATGGTGCCGCGAATGCCGATGGTGGCCACCGGCGTTCTTAACGTGGCGGCATCGGGCGATGATTTGGCGATTTGTCCGGAAACGAACGAGAAACTGCCCTGCACCAGCGAGAAGGCCGACTTGCCGGTTTGCGTGCCGGGGTCATAGACCATCTGGTCCAGCACCAATCGACCATTCGAACCCAGGCCCAGCGTGGTGCCATCCATGAAGACCAAGCCCACGGTGGCACCCTTCACGGTCTGCAGCACGTCGCCTTGGAAAACCGGATCGCCCTTGTGCAGCACGCCCTTGCTGCCATCGGCATGAACCACGTTCACGTCGCCGGTCAGCGTATCGGCCCGCCCGATCGCCTGCTGGGCGGCCTTGGCTCCCGCCTGCGCATATTCGCCGGGCGCCAACGGGCCTGCCAGTTTCAGCGCCAAGTCGCCGGGAATGAAAGCGCCATCAACGCTAAGAAGATCGGGGGCGTCTTCGGACGTGAAATAATCGCGGATGAGAATCGTCTTGCCGTCGGCACCGATCAAAAGCAGGTCGGGACCCTTGCGCACGAAATCGGCTTCGGTCAGAACGAAACCCGCAGGCACCACGAGGCCCTGCGCGGCTGCCGCGTCGAGCACGATGTCGGGCGACAAGGCGCCGTCCGGATTTGCCTGTGAAGCTGAACCACCCGCTTGCGAAGCGGCCAAGCCGCTGACCGCCAGCTTTCCCGAGTCCAACATGATCCGTCTCCCGAAAGCGAAAACCGCCCCGGCTCGATGGAACCGGCGCTCCCCATTTTCCCCTCAAGCGCTTTGGGGCCTTTATTTTAGCGCTTATGCGCCTCAGCCCCTTGATAAAGCGTAAACTATCTGATCGTCCACTTAATATCCACCACATTTAATATATTTACGTGTAAATTACCTCTGTGATGGCCGTCACAGCGAGACAAGATTCGTCAAGTGCCGAGCCAAACTAGCAGGCAACTAAATATCAATTTTCTAGCGGCGACTTTATTGCTGGGCATATAAACATTGATGCGGCGCAGCATATTAGCAAGAACATCATGACATCTTTATTTGTCTTGTTCGTTATAGTCATCTATATGCCAAACATCATCTCTTATTCTAAAGGGTGTACTTATCAAGTGGTAAAGAATGTGTCCGGCGATTTCTTTTTCCTCAGCCAGTTTGGGCGGCGCCCACCAGAGGATGGGGGATGTGAATTTCTGTGGATAAGTAGGGCGGGATGCGAATGGGAGCGCCATCTAACCAGCGCTAAGGCTGGCCCCTCCCTTCCTGCCCTCACGCGTTTGGGCAAGTCCTCTCTCTAAGTTTCCTTCGGCTTGGTTGCTCAGAAAAGAGCATGGGGGGCGAGAGCTTGCGCCGCTCGCATATCCACATGATTTATAATAAGAAAATGGTGCCCAGGGTCGGAATCGAACCAACGACACTGCGATTTTCAGTCGCATGCTCTACCAACTGAGCTACCTGGGCATCTGGCGCGTTTGGCCGGTTAGAGGCCGCGCTTATAGAGGAATTCCCCCAGGGCGTCAATCAAGCTAATCCTGGTGAAGGTTTTTCTTGAAGCGGCGCAGACCCCACCAAACCAGCAGCAGCGCCAAGGGCACCGACAGGCCCTGGGCCAAGTCGGGATCGATGGGCAGCCCCACCGACTTGGCCCCCTTGGCCGCATAGCCGACCAGCCCGACCAGATAATAGCTGATGGCGGCGATGGACAGGCCTTCCACGGTTTCTTGCAGTCTCAATTGCAGCTTGGCGCGCCGGTTCATGGAATTGAGCAGATCGCGGTTCTTTTCCTCAAGCGCGATATCCACCCGGGTGCGCAGCAAGGCCCCCGCCCGAGCAATGCGCCCCGACAGATCGTCCAGCCTGAGCCGGGTCGATTCGCACGTCGCCATGGCCGGGGCCAAGCGGCGCTCCATGAATTCGCCCAAGGTTTGAACGCCCTGGATGCGTTCCTCGCGCAACTCCTCGATCCGGCTGCGGACCAGAGCGTAATAGGCCGAGGCAGCGGAAAAGCGGTAGGCGGTGGCCGAACCCAGCCGCTCGCCCTCGGCGGCCAGTTGGGTCAGGCGTTCCAGCAAGCTGCGGTCGTCGCTGGGTTCCGGCGAGGCCAGCTCGGAAATGATCGCCTTCAGGTCGCGGTCAAGTCTTGCGGCGGCTGGGCCAGAGTCGCGGGCGGCGGGCAGGGCCAGCAGCGCCATCATGCGGTAGGTTTCAATCTCGAACAGGCGCTGCACCAGCCGCCCCGCCTGGCCCTTCGACAGGCCCCAATCGTGAACCAGAAAGCGGCCCATGCCATCGCCATGCAGGCGAAAATCGGTCCATAGCGAGGCCGCCCCCCCCATCACCCGACTGCCCACCCGGGGCTGAGGCATGAAATACTGGTCCAACTCCTCCGGCTCGCGGTCGGCGTTCTCAAGCGCCAGACGCAGCGACAGCAACAGCCGGCCCGGTACGCGCTTGCGCCAATCTTCCGGCAGCAGGGTCAGAATGTCCGTGGCGAAGGGGCGCTCGAAGACGCCCGTCTTGAACAAGGTCCAGGTCGAGAATTCGGTATGGCGCTCCCAGCGCAGTCGAAAGGCTGGAAAATCGAGGACATGAAAATTGTCCACCGGCACCAAAGCAGGCACGCCCAGCATTTCGCACAGGCGGGCCAAATGGTTGCGGTCGGCCTCGGCCGAAGCGCCGCCCGACAGGAAAACCAAGTGGAGCGCCTCGAAAGGGGGTTCCAGCATCTCGTGCGGGCGGGCATGCACCTCGCCGTGCAACAGATGGCGCAGGACATATTCGCCCTGGCTTCCGATTTCACTATGCGCAATTTCGTCCGGCATTGCCTATATTACCCCAAAGCCCCTTTTATGAGCGGAACCTTATCATGCCCCACCTTGCCGCCACCAACGACCTTTTCTTTAGCAAAGACGGCCTGGACCCCCTTGCCGCCAAGCGGATCGTCAAGGAGACGCTGGAAGGCTGCGACGACGGCGAATTGTTCTTGGAAGCCAGACAGAGCGAAAGCATCGCTCTCGACGATGGGCGCATCAAAAGTGCGAGCTTCGATTCGGGCATCGGCTTTGGACTGCGCGCCGTGGCCGACGAGGCGGTGGGGTTCGCCCATGCCAGCGAGATCGGCGAGGCAGCCCTGAAAAGGGCCGCCCAGGCGGTGAAGGCAGTGCGCCAGGGCCATTCGGGTACGCTTGCCGCGCCCCCACAGGGCACCAACCGCCTGCTTTACACCGACGCCAATCCGTTGGCCGGACATTCTTTCGACGCCAAGGTCAAGCTGCTGGGCGAGATCGACGCCTATGCCAGAGCCGCCGATTCAAGGGCCGTTCAGGTCATGACCTCGGTTCTGGGGTCCTGGCAGGCGGTGCGCATCATCAGGGCCGACGGCTCGGAATCGGCCGACATCCGCCCGCTGGTGCGCCTGAACGTGTCGGTGGTGCTGAACGAGAACGGACGCATGGAATCGGGCGGCCACGGTTTTGGCGGTCGCGTCGGCTTCGACGGGCTTTTGGACCCAAGCGCCTGGAAGGCCGCCGTCGACGAAGCCATCCGCCAAGCCAGGGTCAATCTGGAATCGGTACCCGCCCCCGCCGGAGAGATGGAAGTGGTGCTGGGACCCGGCTGGCCCGGCGTGCTGCTGCACGAGGCGGTGGGCCATGGGCTGGAAGGCGACTTCAACCGCAAGAAAACCTCGGCCTTCTCGGGCCTGATGGGCAGCCGCATCGCCGCCCCCGGCGTTACGGTGGTTGACGACGGCACCCTGCCTGACCGTCGCGGCTCGATCACGGTCGATGACGAAGGCACGCCTTCGGGGCGCACCGTGCTGATCGAGGACGGCATCCTGACCGGCTATCTGTTCGACCGGCTGAACGCGCGCCTGATGGGAGCCAAGCCCACCGGCAACGGGCGGCGCCAAAGCCACGCCCATCCGCCCCTGCCCCGCATGACCAACACCTTCATGCTGGCGGGCGACAAGGACCCGAAAGAGATCTTGGCCTCGGTCAAGAAGGGGCTTTACGCCGTCAATTTCGGCGGCGGACAGGTGGACATCACCTCGGGCAAGTTCGTCTTCTCGGCATCGGAAGCCTATCTGGTCGAGAACGGCAAGGTCGGGGCGCCCGTCAAGGGCGCTACGCTGACCGGCAGCGGCGCCGACGCTTTGCTGAAAATCTCCATGATCGGCAACGACCTGGAACTTGATTCGGGCGTCGGCACCTGCGGCAAGGACGGCCAGGGCGTGGCGGTCGGCGTCGGCCAGCCGACCTTGAAACTGTCGGCCATGACGGTAGGGGGAACGCAGGTCTGACCGCTTGCTTAATCGTACGATTGGGAATACGCTTATTCATGCGATTAACTGTCTGAAATCAATCACGCCATGACCCACCTGTCGGCCAACGACCTTAAAACGAAAGGCATCGCCGCCATCGAAGCGGCGCTGGAACAAGGCCCCGAAGCAATCGTCACCGTGCGCGGGAAGGATCGCTTCGTCGTGATGGACATCGCGCATTATCACTACCTGCGCGAATGCGAACTGGAAGCGGCCCTGTCCGAAACCGAAGCCGATCTGGCAAGCGGCAGAGTCTCAAGGGATTCGCCGGAAGATCATCTGAAGCGGATCAAAGCCCGCATATGAGCTATCGGCTCGTTTTCACCGAGCAGTACGAGCGAAGAGCCGCCCGCTTTCTCAAGCGCCATCCGGACCTTGAGCGGCAATATCTCAAATGTCTCAAGCTGCTGGAAGCCAATCCCTTTCACCCTTCGCTGCGTCTGCATGCGCTGTCTGGGCGGCTGTCCAGGCTGCACTCGGTTTCGATCAACTTGTCTTATCGCATCACGCTGGAACTGATCATCCGTGAAAGCGAGATCATCCCGGTGAATGTTGGCGATCATGACGAGGTTTATAAATAGGGGTTTGGGGCACCTTGACGCTGTACGTACAGCGTAGTAGTCTTCGACATGATTAAATCCATTGCCGACAAGCGAACGAAGCGCTTCTACGACGGCGAGCGCGTGAAGGAGTTCGAAGTCTTCGCTGGACAAGCAAAGCGGCGGATAGCATATCTCGACGCTGCCAACAACATTGAAGCGCTGATGGCCCTGCCGTCCAACCGCTTCGAGGCCCTTGGCGGCAAGCGCAAGGGCCAGTACAGCGTCCGGATCAACATGCAATGGCGGATATGTTTCCGCTTCGAGAATGGAGACGCCTACGATGTCGAAATCGTCGATTACCATTGACAAAAAGCCAGGGTTCCCCCCTGTCCATCCTGGCGAGATTCTGGCTGACGAATTGGCGGAATTGGGTCTGTCCTCCAACAAGCTGGCGAACGCCCTTAACGTTCCCGCCAACCGGATATCCGAGATCGTCGCCGGCAAACGCGCCGTCACCGCCGACACCGCCCTGCGCCTGGGTCAGTATTTCGGCACCGGCCCCCTCGTGTGGCTCAATCTTCAGACCAATTACGACTTGGCCGTCGCCCAAGCCGAAAGCGGCAAGATGATTGAAAAGACAGTCAAACAGCGCAAAGCGGCCTAATCCCCCCACAATCCATTGATCCTTGGCCCCTGCTGGGCTACAAGTTCCCAGCCAACAGGGATTCCCCGCCATGCCCGTCATGCCCGACCATTGGATTCGCGAACAGGCCCTGAAAACGGGCATGATCGAGCCGTTCGCGGATCGGCTAATCCGCACCGACGGCCAAAACCAGGGCGTGATCAGCTATGGCGTCTCGTCTTACGGCTACGACGCCCGCGTCGCCCCCGAATTCAAGATCTTCACCGACGTCGATTCGGTGGTGGTCGATCCCAAGAACTTCCCCAAGCAAAGTTTCGTCGAGCGCGAGGGGCCGCAATGCATCATTCCGCCCAACAGTTTCGCGCTGGCCCGCACGGTGGAATATTTCCGCATCCCCCGCGACGTGCTGGTCATCTGCCTGGGCAAAAGCACCTATGCCCGCTGCGGCATCATCGTCAACGTCACCCCCCTGGAACCCGGCTGGGAGGGCCATGTGACGCTGGAATTCTCGAACACCACGCCGCTGCCCGCCCGCATCTACGCCAATGAGGGCGCTTGCCAGTTCATTTTCCTGAAAGCCGACAGTCCTTGCGAAGTGTCCTATGCCGACCGTTCCGGCAAATATATGGGCCAGCAGGGCGTCACCCTTCCCAAGTTGTAAGGACTAAATCTCGAATGGATCGTATCCGCATTCTGGGCGGCGTGCCGCTTGAAGGCAGCATTCCCATCGGCGGCGCCAAGAACGCGGCCCTTCCCCTGATGGCGGCCAGCTTGCTGACCAGCGAGACGCTGACGCTGTCCAACCTGCCGCATCTGGCCGACATCTCGACCATGGCCAATCTGCTGGCCCAGCATGGGGTGATGTTGGGGCTGAACGGCGCCGATTCGCAGCAAGGCGGCTTTGCCGGGCGCGTGATGGATTTCAGGGCCGAGAAAATCGCCAGCACCGAAGCGCCCTACGATCTGGTGCGCCGCATGCGGGCTTCGGTTCTGGTGCTGGGGCCGTTGGTGGCCCGCGAGGGCGTGGCCAAAGTGTCGCTGCCCGGCGGCTGCGCCATCGGCACCAGACCGGTCGATCTGCATCTGATGGCGCTGGAACAGATGGGCGCCCAAATCGAATTGAAGGAAGGCTATATCTACGCCAAGGCCCCCAAGGGTTTGAAGGGCGCCAGGGTCGCCTTTCCCATGGTTTCCGTGGGTGCCACCGAAAACACATTGATGGCGGCGTGCCTAGCCGACGGCGAAACGGTGATCGTGAACGCGGCGCGCGAACCCGAAGTCAGCGATCTGGCGCAGTGCTTGGTTTCCATGGGCGCCGAGATCGAGGGCATCGGCACCGGCACCTTGCGCGTCAAGGGCAAGACAAGCCTGCATGGCGCTGCCCATGCCGTAGTGGCGGATCGCATCGAAACAGGCTCCTTCGCGGTTGCCGCCGCCATTACAAGGGGACGGATCGAGCTGATCGGCGCCAGGCGCGACACGCTGGAAGCGGTGGAGAAAGTGCTGATCAATGCGGGCGTGGTGCTGGAAGACGGCCCCAAGGGCCTGATCGTTTCGGCGCGCGAGAATGATCTGGTCGGCGTCGACATCATGACCGAACCCTATCCCGGCTTTCCCACCGACATGCAAGCCCAGTTCATGGCCCTGATGGCGACGGTGAAGGGGGCCAGCATGATCACCGAAACCATTTTCGAGAACCGCTTCATGCATGTGCCGGAACTGGCGCGCATGGGGGCCAAGGTGAATGTGCATGGTTCTTCGGCCATCGTGCGCGGGTCAAGCAATCTGTCGGGCGCCCAGGTCATGGCCACCGATCTGCGCGCCTCGGTCTCGCTGGTGCTGGCCGGATTGGCGGCCAAGGGCGAAACCGTGGTCAGCCGCGTCTATCATCTGGATCGCGGCTACGAGCGCTTGGAAGAAAAGCTGGCGGGCTGCGGCGCCAGAATCGAGCGCTTGAAGGAATAGCGACTGGGGGGGCACAATGGCCGCCATCCGACGATGGAGGCCCCAATGCCCATTCTGTTCAAGCCCTTGTCCATCCGCTCCGCCACGCTGGCCAACCGCGCCGTGGTGGCTCCCATGTGCCAATACGCCGCCGTGAACGGCTTGGCCCAACCCTGGCATCTGATGCATTACGGTTCGCTGATGGCGGGCGGCGTCGGCATGCTGGTGGTCGAGGCGACGGGCGTAGAGCCGATCGGGCGCATCTCGCCCGCCTGCCTGGGTCTTTACGACGACGCCTGCGAAGCCGCCTTCGCCCAATTGGTGGCGACGCTGAAAACCTTTGGCGACGGATTGATTTGCGTGCAGTTGGCCCATGCCGGACGCAAGGCATCGACCAGCTTGAAGACCGGCACGTCTTATCTGCCGCCCGCCGAGGGCGGCTGGGATCTGATCGCCCCCTCGGCCATCGCCTTCTCGGATCAGTGGGTCGCCCCCCAGGCGGCCAGCGAGGAAGACTTGTCGCGCGTTGAAAGTGCCTTCGCCGACGCCGCCAAACGCGCCCTGCGGGCGGGCTTCGACGCCATCGAGGTGCATTCGGCGCATGGCTATTTGCTGAACCAATTTCTTTCGCCCTTGGCCAACCAGCGCGCCGACCATTTCGGCGGCACGCTGGAAAACCGCATGCGCTTCCCGCTTCATGTTTTGCAGGCGGTGCGCGCCGTCTGGCCGCAAGACAAGCCGTTGGGCTTTCGCATCAGCGCCACCGATTGGAAGGATGGCGGCTTCACGCCGGACGAAGCGGTCGTCTATGTCAAGAAGGTCCGGGAATTGGGCTATGATTTCGTCTGCGTCTCGTCGGGCGGCATGGTGCCCGACGCCAAGATACCGGGCGGTGAGCCGGGCTATCAGGTGGCGCTGGCCGAACGCATCAAGAAGGAAACCGGCATCCTGACGCGCGCCGTCGGCATGATCGCCAATCCCGCTCAGGCCGAGGAGATTCTGGCGAAGGGCCAAGCCGACATGATCGCGCTGGGCCGAGGCTTCCTGGATGATCCGCATTGGGTCTGGCATGCCGCCGAGGCCTTGGGCGTGGACATGCCCTACCCCTTCCGCTACGCCCGCGCCCATCCCAAACTCTGGCCGGGGGCGAGACTTGCGAGAGGCGGCAATTCGTAGTGTATGCTCCAATAATCAGCGGCACAGGCCTTCGCAAAAGGCGACAAATCGCTTGGCATCCTCGGCCAAGCCCTTTGCAGACTCGGCCAGCACCTTGCTGCCAACAGCGTAATCGGCGGCCAAGCGCAAATCATGGGCGCGGTTGAAAGCGCGGCCCATCAGTCTTGCATGGTCATCCATGCCTTTAACCTTTTGCCCGAAGCGTCCCACCACCATGGCATGGCGAACCGGCGCTTCTTCTCCTTGAAATAAGAGAACGGAAATGGCGGCATGAAACATGGCGTAGTAGGCCTGATGCACCAATGTCTCGGCCATTCTCTCGGGATCAAGTCCTTGCATTTGATCAAGGAAGTCTCGGGCCTTGCAAAGATGAAGCGCCGCTTCTTGCCTCAAACCGCCACGCCCTGCCTTTCGATATTGCGAAGAATGGACAGATCGGAAACGGGTTGATCCGCCGGAAAGGCCACGGGCTGGATGAACTCGCCGGTTTCCAAAATCATGTCATAGGCCGCATCGGCCAAGGCGCACAGATCGCGGCTATCGGCGCCGCCCTTCAGAAAGACCGCCATGTCCCAGTCTGATTCGGGACCGGAATCACCCCTGGCGCGCGATCCGAACAGCACGACGCGCTCCACCCTTCCTGGCAATGCCACCTGGGCGCGGCGCTTGAATTCCTCTGGAATGTTCGTCTGCATCATGGACCGATCCTACAATGAAACCGGCCTGGGGGAAAGACGCCAGCCCTACTCCCGCTCGTCGATCCAGGCAAGCTGGATGGCTTCCAGGATTTTTTCGTTCGACTTTAGGGGATCGTCGGCGAAGTCCTCAAGCCCACAGATCCATTTGTGCAGGTCGGTGAAGCGCAGATTCACATTGTCGGCGTCGGGATGCGCGTCTTCCAGCGCGATGGCGATGTCGTGAACGTCCTGCCACTTCATCGGCTTGCTCATTTTTTCTTGTCCACCATCATGTTGCGAGACGCCGTGGGAATGGTCACCACCAGCCCGTCCAGCTCCTTGGTCATGATGATCTGGCAGCCCAGGCGCGAGGTTTGCGTCAGGCCAAAGGCTAGGTCCAGCATGTCTTCCTCGTCGTCGCTGGCGTCCTTCAATTTGCCGTACCATTTCGGATCGACCACGATATGACAGGTCGAGCAGGCCAGCGACCCTTCGCAAGCGCCTTCCAGGTCGAGATGGTTGCGATGCGCGATCTCAAGGACCGACAGGCCTTCGGGCGCTTCCACTTCGCGAGCCTTGCCGTCGCGGTCGATAAAAGTCATCTTGGGCATTCGTCATTCCCCCACGCGCTTCTCAAGATTGTCCATGCTGACCCCAGCCAGCGCCTTTCTGATGCCCCGGTCCATACGTTTTTCGGCAAACGGCTTGGTGGCCGTCTCCAGGGCGTCGCTGGCCGCCAGCACGGCCTCGCGGTCCGTACCTTGGCAAGCCGCGTCCACCTTGGCAAGGGCCTGATCGATCAGGCCCCATTCCTCTTGCGACAACAGGTCGCCGTCATGCGCCAGCGCCGCCTTCACGGCCAGCGCGTTGCGCTTGGCGTCAACCTTCGATTCGGCCAGCAGGCGGGCGGCCATATCTTCCTTCGCATGTTCCATGCTGTCTTTCAGCATGGCGGCCATTTCGTCTTCGGAAAGCCCATAGCTGGGCTTGACCTGCACTTGCGATTCGACGCCGGTCGCGGTTTCGCGGGCCGAGACGGTCAGCAAGCCGTCGGCATCGACGGTAAAGGAGACGCGAATCCTAGCCGCCCCCGCCGCCATCGGCGGAATGCCCGACAGGGTGAAACGGGCCAGCGAACGGTTCTGACTGACCAATTCGCGCTCGCCTTGCACGACATGGATCATCATCGCCGTCTGGCCGTCCTGATAGGTGGTGAATTCCTGGGCCATGGCGGTGGGAATGGGCGTATTGCGGAAGATCACCTTCTCGACGATGCCGCCCATGGTTTCCAACCCCAGCGACAAGGGCGTGACATCCAGCAACAGCGTGTCGGAACCGACGGTCAGGGCTTCTGCTTGTTGGGCGGCGCCCACCGCCACCACTTCGTCGGGATTGATGTTGGCCAACGGCATGGCGCCGAACAGATCGGCCACCGCCTGGCGCACGGCGGGCACACGCGTCGAGCCGCCCACCAGCACCACGCCCTTGACGTCGCCAGGCGCTGCGCCGCCGTCTTCCAGCACCTGGCGGCAAATCGACATCGTGCGTTGAACCAAGGGCGCGATCATGGCGTCCAACTCGGCGCGGGACAGCGCGTGACGGCTGGTGCGCCCGTCGAATTCCAGCATCCATTCGCCGCTGTCGCGCGCGGTCAGACATTCCTTGGCCACCCTGGCCGTCATCAACGCCTGTTTGACCTTGCCGGGATTCAAATCGGTCTCGGATCGCTCGTGCAGGAATTTCTCGGCGATCATATGATCGATGTCGTCGCCGCCAAGGGCGGCGTCGCCGCCGGTGGCCTTGACCTGGAAGACGCCTTTTTCCATGCGCAGCAGCGACACGTCGAAAGTGCCGCCGCCCAGATCGTAAACGGCGTAAAGCCCCTCGGCGCCCTGATCGAGGCCATAGGCCAACGCCGCCGCCGTCGGCTCGTTGACGAGGCGCAAAACCTCGATGCCCGCCAGCCTAGCCGCGTCCTTGGTGGCGGTTCTGGCCGCATCGTCGAAATAGGCGGGAACGGTGATCACCGCCTTGGGCACCTTCTTGCCCAGGGCCTGTTCGGCCTGGGCGCGCACCGCCCTTAGGATGTCGGCGGAAATCTCGACCGGAGTCAGCGTGCGCCCGGCTACCTTGATGCGCACCATGCCGCTGGCGTCGCCATCCACCTCGAAGGGCAGTTGGCCCGCCACCGCCTTGATGTCCTCGATGCCGCGCCCCATCAGCCGCTTGATCGAACTGACCACGTCATGCGGACGGTCCAGGATCAACTCTCTGGCTTCGGCGCCCACGATCACCGAGCCGTCGTCGCCATAGGCCACGACGGAGGGAATGAGCGTGCGGGCCTTGGCGTCGCGCAGCACTTCGGGCTTGCCGCTCTTCGAGATCGCCACCACTGAATTGGTGGTGCCCAGATCGATGCCCACCGCCACCTCGTCGTCGGCGTGGGGCAAAGGCGTTTCGCCGGGTTCGAAAATATCGAACAGAAGATCGTCGCTCACTATGCCCCCTTCATCAGGCGCGCCTTGCGCCCCCTGGCCTCGTCGGACAGGCGCAGCAGATATTTCATTTTCAGCACCAGTTTGGCCGCGCCGTCCAGGCAACCGGCCTGAAAGGCCTGCGACAGGTCGTCGACGGCATAGGCGATGTCCGATTCCGTCCTGGCCAGAATGGCCTGCACCTGCTCGGCCGAATCGGCTTCCATCAGGGCTTCCCTGGCTTCCATCTGTTCCATCAAAAGCATGGGATCGGAAATCGTGGCCCCGTCGGCGTCGTCCACCTTCTTGCCTTTCAGCTTCAACAGATAGGCGGCGCGCTTCAACGGGTCTTTCAGCGTCTCGTAGGATTCGTTCAACGCCATCGCCTGCTGCTGGCTGTTCAGCCGTTCCTTGCCCGACTTGGCGGCGAAGCGGTCGGGATGCAATCGGCGCTGAAAACCAAAATAGTGCCGTTCAAGCTCGCCCTGATCGATGTCGAAGCTGGGCATCAGGCCCAGCCGCTGGAAATGATCGAGCGGGCGCGGCGGCTGCACGGCTCCGCAGACCGAACAGAACAGAGCGCGCGGGCTGGCTGGCCCCTTGCAGGACCAACACTCGACGACACAGGCTTCAAGCCCGTCTGTATGATGCGCTTCGAAATTCATGACCCGCTCAGACGTGGCCCATCAGATATGGAAGGACTCGCCGCAGCCGCAGCGCCCCTTCTCGTTGGGATTGCGGAAGACGAAACCGCTTTTCATCTGCTCTTCGACATAATCCATCTCGGTGCCCAAAATGAACATGGTCGCCTTGGGATCGATGTAGACCGTGACGCCCTTGTCCTCGACCGTTTCGTCATAGGGGCTTTTCTCGTCTGCGAATTCGACCGTGTAGGACATGCCCGAGCAGCCCTTGGAACGAACGCCGATGCGAATGCCCGCCGTCGGCTTGCCGCGCTTGGCGATCAAAGCCTTCACGCGCTCGGCGGCGGCATCGGTGATGGTAAGTGGTGTTGGCCTGTCCATGAATGCTTACTCCGCCGCTTCGCCGTCTTTGCCGGCGCCGTGTTTCGTCTTGTAGTCGCTGATCGCCGCCTTGATGGCGTCCTCGGCCAGCACCGAACAATGGATCTTGACCGGCGGCAACGCCAGATGTTCGGCGATATGGGTGTTCTTGATGGCCGCCGCTTCGTCCAGCGTCTTGCCCTTCACCCATTCGGTGACCAGCGAACTGGAAGCGATGGCCGATCCGCAACCGAAGGTCTTGAACTTGGCGTCCTCGATGATGCCTTCGGGGCTGACCTGGATTTGCAGGCGCATGACGTCGCCGCAGGCGGGCGCGCCAACCAGACCGGTGCCGACATGCGTATCGTCCTTGTTCAGGGAACCCACATTCCTGGGATTCTCGAAATGGTCGATGACCTTGTCGCTGTATGACATGTGAGGTACTCCTTACTCTACTTAATGTTCCGCCCACTGGATCGACTTGATGTCGATGCCCTGTTGAGCCATTTCCCAAAGCGGGCTGAACGAGCGCAATTTCGTCACCCGCTCGATCAGAAGATCGGCCGCGAATTCCAGTTCGGCCTCGGTGGTGAAGCGCCCGATGCCGATGCGCAAGGACGTATGCGCCATCTCTGCCTCAAGGCCCAGCGCCCGCAGCACATACGAAGGTTCCAGCGACGCCGATGTGCAAGCCGACCCCGAGGACACCGCCAGTTCCTTGACCGCCATCATCAGCCCCTCACCCTCGACGAAGGCGAAGGACAGGTTGAGATTTCCCGGCACGCGGTGCTGGGGGTGGCCGTTCAGAAACACTTCGGGCAGCCCGTCGGTCACTCGTTTATGGAAGCGGTCGCGCATGGCCGTCAGGCGCTTGGCCTCGTCATCCATTTCCGCCTTGGCGATCTCGCAAGCCTCGCCCAGGCCGACGCATAAGGGGGTGGCCAGCGTGCCCGAACGCATGCCGCGCTCTTGGCCGCCGCCATTGATCTGCGCCAGCACCCGCACGCGGGGCTTTCTGCGCACGTAAAGCGCGCCGACACCCTTGGGGCCGTAAATCTTGTGGCCGGAAATGCTCATCAGATCGATGTTCATGGCGTCGACATCCAGCGGAATCTTGCCCACCGCCTGCGCGCAATCGGTATGGAAGAAGACGCCCTTCGACCGGCAAATGGCGCCGATCTCGGCCATCGGCTGAATGACGCCGATCTCGTTGTTGACCGCCATCACCGAAACCAGAACCGTCGTGTCCTTGATGGCTGATTTCAACTGATCCAGGTCGATAAGCCCGTCTTGCTTGACCGGCAGATAGGTGATCTCGAACCCTTCAAGCTCGAGGTGACGGCAGGTGTCCAGCACGCATTTATGCTCGGTCACCACCGTCACGATGTGATTCTTCTTGCCCTTGTAGAACTGGGCCACGCCCTTGATCGCCAGATTGTTGGACTCGGTGGCGCCCGACGTGAAGATGATCTCCTTGTCCGAGGCTCCGATGATGGCGCCGATCTGTCCCCTGGCCTTCTCGACCGCCTCTTCCGCTTCCCAGCCATACATGTGGTTGCGCGAATGCGGATTGCCGAACTTCTCGGTGAAATAAGGCAGCATCGCCTGCACGACCCGGGGGTCGCAAGGCGTGGTGGCCTGATAGTCGAGATAGATCGGCCGGGGCTGGTCGTTGGCAGGCGAATGGTTCATCGAATCTCGTCCTTGTTATTCCGCCGCCTGGGCGCCCGTGGCCCCTGCGGCGTGGAAGACGCCGCTGGTGCCCAAGACGCGGCGCTGGCACACATCGTCCAGCGTGACCGAGCTTAGGAACAGATAAATCTGGTTGCCCAATTCTTCCCACAGGTCGTGGGTCAGGCAGCGGCCCTTGTTGTTGTGGCATCCCGCAGGCTGGCCGGGCATGCAGCGCGTGGTCTGCAAGGGTTCGTCGACGGCCAGCACGATGTCGGAAATGCGGGTCTGGTTGGGGGCGCGGGCCAGAAGATAGCCGCCGCCGGGACCGCGAACGCTTTTCACGATGCCGCCCTTGCGCAGACGCCCGAACAATTGCTCGAGATAAGAAAGCGAAATTTCCTGGCGGTCGGCGATGTCGGCCAGAGCCACCGGCTGGCCTTGTCCCTTGGTGGCCAGATCGACCATCGCCATGACGGCGTAGCGTCCCTTGGTGCTTAACTTCACAGGCGTGTCTCCTTCTCCTGTTGTGCCGGGCCGGTTGCTTCTGTTCGCTTGGTCAACCGTGACCGGCGGCGCGTGTTTCGTGAACGACTGGCGGGCTTGGGGAATCCTTGACCCCCTCGGCATCGGCCAGACGATGTTCCAGCTCCTCAAGGCGCTGGGTAAGCTGCAAAACCTGACGATGCAGGGTTTCGGCGGTACGTGCCACCGGATCGGGCAGGTGCTCGCTGGTCAACCCGTAGGCGTGGAAGGCATGTTCCTCGTCCTTCTTCAGGCGACGCATGGCGACCCTGGCCGGAATGCCGACCATGGTGACGCCCTTGGGCACGTCGGACAGCACGACGGCATTGGCGCCGATCCTGGCCCCCTCGCCGACCACATGCGGCCCCAAAATCTGGGCGCCCGATCCCACGATCACCCCATCTTCCAAGGTAGGATGGCGCTTGCCCTTGTGCAGGCTGGTGCCGCCCAGGGTCACGCCGTGGTAAAGAGTGACATCGTCGCCGATAACGGCGGTCTCGCCGATCACCACGCCCATGCCGTGGTCGATGAACAGGCGTTTGCCGATGGTCGCCCCGGGATGGATCTCGACCCCGGTCAGAATGCGCCCGATTTGCGAGAGGAAACGACCCAACAGCTTGAATTCATAGGCCCACAGCCAGTGCGCGAGGCGGTAGAAGAGCAGGGCGTGCAGGCCCGGATAGCAGAACAATATCTCGAGATTTGAACGGGCTGCGGGATCGCGCTGGGCGATCGAGGCGATATCTTCGCGAAGACTCTTGAACATCAGGCTACCCGCCGTGCTATAGATACGACCCGCCGCTTGGGGCTAGTCAAAGCCCGAATAACCCTAAACGGTATTGGGGAATATAGGTTGCCCGACTAAGCCGGTCAAGTATGGCGGGCAAAAAGGGATTTCCTTCACAAGCCCGGTCCCAAGCCTTCGACGACGGCGTCATGGCGGGGCGGGGTCAAGCCGCATCAGGAGTTCAATGCCCGACGTCATTTTCCAGGGCCCCGAGGGCCGGATCGAAGGCCGTTACACCCACGGCAAGGAAGCCAACGCGCCGATCGCCCTCGTTTTGCACCCGCATCCGCAGCGGGGCGGCACCATGAACAACAAGGTGGTCTATACGCTGTACCACTCGTTCGTGAATCGCGGCTTTTCCACCTTGCGCTTCAATTTCCGCGGCGTCGGCCGCTCGCAGGGCCGTTTCGACAACGGCCAGGGCGAATTGTCGGACGCCGCCTCGGCGCTCGATTGGCTGCAAACCTACAATCCCAACGCGCCCGGCTGCTGGATCGCGGGCTATTCCTTCGGGGCTTGGATCGGCATGCAGCTTTTGATGCGCCGCCCCGAGATCGAGGGGTTCATCTCGGTCTCGCCGCCCGCCAGCATCTATGATTTCACTTTCTTGGCGCCTTGTCCGGCCTCGGGCCTGATCGTGCATGGCACGGCCGACGAAGTGATCCCCGAGGCTTCCGCCGCCAAACTGGCCCACAAGCTGGGCAGCCAGAAGGGGATCGAGGTGACCTACAAGACCATCTCGGGCGCCACCCATTTCTACACCGAGCAGCTTGAAGACCTGGGCTCCATCGCGGGCAATTATCTCGACAAGGCCCTGGAGAAACCCAAGGCTGCCTGACGGAAAAGCCGAATTTCCGGAGCGAAGGCGAACGGCCTTCAAGGATATTTTGGTTGTTGCCGCTGGGCGCGACTTGGCGCGCGGCATCGCTAACTCAGAACGCGGTCTACCTGCCGCATGAAGGCGCCTCGATTGACGCCCTCAAGTCAGCCTGCGCACCGCAATCCGGCGGGCATGGTTCAGGCGTTCTAGGACTTTTATTTCGACGCCATCCTGGACACTCGTATAGGCATCGCGCCCACCCACATCGAAGGCCGCCCCAGTCAGGAAAGGGTGCGAGGGATCGGCGTTGACCAGACGCACTGGGGCGCGGCCATGGCGGCATTCGCCAACCTTGTCATCTGCACGCATGATCAGAACGCCGCTTCCGGGAAGATGGGGATCAAAGCCGCCGATCGGCTGGCGGTTTTCGACCAGCAAAAATGTGCCGTCCGTCATCGGGATGCGAACCGCCAGGGTTTCAAACGATCCATCCTCGAGCGGTCCCAACACGATTTCGCCCGACGACTCGGCAAGTCCGAATTCTCTGACCTTGCCGCCATCAAGCCAGCCCAGGCGCAATTTGGTCCAGG
This sequence comes from Alphaproteobacteria bacterium, assembly GCA_015231795.1. Taxonomy (NCBI): domain Bacteria; kingdom Pseudomonadati; phylum Pseudomonadota; class Alphaproteobacteria; species Alphaproteobacteria bacterium. Next base: position 90,721 of record JADGAX010000005.1, read on the forward strand.
ATGAAATGCCCGGCGGCGGCAGGTCGCGCTTGTAGGCATGGCAAGACATCGGGTCCCAGAACCCCATGTTGATCAGCGCATTGGCCCAGCCCCTGTCCAAGGTCGGATAAAGGACCTGTAGATCGTGATCGTAAAGGCAGGGCACCCTGCGCTTGCCGTCTTGGACCCCGCCCCACACATGGGCGCAGTCGTGGAACAGGGTTCCCAAATGGGCGGAAACGGTGAAGATCGCCACGCCGCCGGGCACTTGTTGGCCGCTTCGCGATTTGAACGGCACGCCGCTTTGCCATCCCAGCATGCCGGGATAACCGCAAAGACCGACCATCCCATAATCGACGAAACGCGCCCGCATGAAAACGGCCATATAGTCGAAAGCGGAAAAATCGTAGTCGCCATCCACAACGTCGATAGCGTCTTGAATCAATTTCGTCACTCGGCTTTTGTCGACTTGCAAGTTGACCGGCGAAATAGCGTAGCGTGAAAGCGGATCGGGCATCATCCGCCAGCCGCTTAATTTGGTATCCAGGCTTTTTGCGCCATAGGACATTTCCTGCACATAGGCATCCAACGACTGGAATCGAGAATCGACATAACCCTGGTCGATGCGCAAGGAAACGTCCGGAAACTGCACCATAATCACCAATCCGCGAAGGGCCGTGGCTGCGCCCATGGATCGGCGCGTCGGCGCCAACGAGGCGGCCCCCAATGCGGCCGAGCCTGCCAGAAAGTTCCTTCGGGACAATGGATGGCGCATGATTTTTCCCACTTAGGGCCTGAACAACCGCCCGCCGGTCATGGGTTCCGGCACGCCCGTCGTGCCGGGGAATGACAGCGGCAGGCCAGCCACGCTGCGAGCCGCCAGATAGGCGAAGGCCTGGGCTTCCAGCGCGTCGCCCTGCCAGCCCACCGCTTCAACCGCATCGACCGGCACATTGAGGCCCCGGCGCAAGGCTTCCATCATCACCGGATTTTTGCGCCCGCCGCCCGCAACCAGCCAGCGTTTGGGAATACGGGGTAGGAAATCGACGGCCCGCACCACCGACCGGGCCGTAAAGGCGCATAGGGTGGCGGCCCCGTCGGCGGGCGCCAATCCGCCCATCAATCCCTTGGCCAACAAAGAAAACTCGTCGCGGTCGAGCGATTTTGGCGGCGGCGCCGAGAACCAGGAATGGCCCAGGAACTCCTCGACGGCGTCCTTGTCGACCACCCCGTCCTGGGCCAAGCGCCCGTCCAGATCGATCGGATAGCCGGTCATGGCCAGCATCCAATCGTCGATCAAGGCGTTGCCGGGGCCGGTGTCGAAGGCCAGCACGCCGCCATTGGGGCCGATATAGGTGACATTGGCCACGCCGCCGATATTCAGCAAGGCCAATGGCTTTTCCAAATTGTCGGCAAGGGCGGCATGGAAGACCGGCACCAGGGGCGCGCCCTGCCCGCCATGGGCGACGTCGTTCGAACGAAAGTCGGCCACCACGTCGATGCCGGTCTCTCCAGCCAGCAACTGGCCATCGCCGATCTGCAAGGTCATGCGTTGCTGGGGCCGATGCAGCACGGTATGGCCATGAAAACCGATCAAATCGGCTTTGGCGCCCGGCATGGCCAATAGCTGCCTGACCGCCTGGACATGGCGCATGGTCAGGTCCAAGACCAGATCGACGGGTGGGTCGGGCAGGCCCAGAACGTCGCGCAGCCGCTCGCGGAACGGCTCGTCATAGTCCAGGAACAGACTGGGGCCGAAAGCGGTCACTTTGACGCCGTCGGTCTCGATCAGGGCGGCGTCCACGCCGTCCATGCTGGTGCCGCTCATCAGACCCAGGACCCACATCCGTTGTTCCCCTCGTCCCTTTGTGGTAGGAAACCCGACTTCTTCCGCCCCAAGGATATCATTCATGACCACGCTTCGCTCGGATTTCCTGAAGGCCGCCAAGGCCCGCGGCTATGTCCACCAATGCACCGACGAACAGGCGCTGGATCAGCGCCTGACGTCGGGCGTGGTTCCGGCCTATATCGGCTTCGACTGCACGGCCCCCAGCTTGCATGTGGGCAGTCTGGTCTCGATCATGCTGCTGCGCCTGTTGCAAAAGTCGGGACACAAACCGATCGTGCTGATGGGCGGCGGCACCACCAAGGTGGGCGACCCTTCCGGCAAGGACGAAAGCCGCAAACTGCTGACCGACGCCGACATCGCCGCCAACATGGCGGGCATCAAGCAGGTCTTCTCGCGCTTCCTGACCTTCGGCGACGGCCCCACCGACGCCGTGATGGTCAACAATGCCGACTGGCTGGACAAGCTGCACTACATCGCCTTCCTGCGCGATTACGGTCGCCACTTCACCATCAACCGCATGATGAGCTTCGATTCCGTGAAGCTGCGCCTCGAGCGCGAGCAGCCGCTGACCTTCCTGGAATTCAACTACATGATCTTGCAGGCCTACGACTTCGTCGAGTTGGCCAGACATTACAAATGCGCGCTGCAGATGGGCGGCTCGGACCAATGGGGCAATATCGTCAACGGCGTGGAACTGGGACGACGCGCCGAGAATCAGGAACTGTTCGGCCTGACCACGCCGCTGCTCACCACATCGTCGGGCGCCAAGATGGGCAAAACGGCGGCGGGTGCTGTGTGGCTGAACCCCGACATGCTCTCGCCCTACGACTATTGGCAGTTCTGGCGCAACACCGAAGACGCCGACGTAGGCCGTTTCCTGCGCCTGTTCACCGAATTGTCCGAGGCGGAGATTTCGCGCCTGGAAAGCCAGGAAGGGGCGGGCATCAACGAAGCCAAGAAGATTCTGGCGGGCGAAGCCACCCGCATGGCGCATGGCGAGGACGCTGCAAAATCCGCCGCCGAGACCGCCCGCAAAACCTTCGAGGAAGGCGGTTTAAGCGCCGATCTGCCCACGCTGACGCTGGAAGCCGAGGAAACCGTCTATGCGCTTCTGGTCAAGGCGGGCATGGCCGCCTCGAACGGCGAGGCCAGGCGTCTGATCAAAGGCGGCGGCATCAAGCTGAACGACGCGCCGGTCACCGACGAAATGGCCAAGCTGGCGCCAGCCGATCTTAAAGATGGGCCGATTAAATTGTCCGCCGGAAAGAAGCGCCACGCCCTGATCAAAAGCGCCTGACAGACTGGACATTTGATAATTAGAGATATATTAGAATCCTCTTAAGGAGACTTAGGGGGAGTAGCTTGCCATGACCGAACGTTCCATCTCGTTGACCCTGCGCATCGCGCTGGGGTTGGTTTTGGTGTCCGTCTTTACCGCTTTTATCGGCACCACGGTTCAGTATTTCTATCTGAACGGTGTGATCGACCACGCCGCGGAGCGCGAACTGAACTCGCACTTTGAGCGGCTGATCAATCTGATGGACGAGCGTGCCCGCCAGGGCGAAGCCATGTCGGCTCTGGTCGCCAGCATCCCCGACGTGGCCGAGGCGCACGCCAAGGGCGAACGCAAGCGCTTGGCCGACCTGTTCGGCCCCGGCTACAAGGATTTCGCCAAGACCTATGGCGTCGAGCAGTTCCAGTTTCACACCCCGCCCGCCACCTCGTTTCTGCGCATCCACAAGCTGGACAAGTTCGGCGACGATCTGTCGTCCTTCCGCTTTACCGTTCTGGAGGCCAACAAAGAGAAGAAGCCCGTCCTGGGCCTGGAATCGGGCGTGGCCGATCTGGGCATCCGCGCCGTCGTGCCGGTTTCGCATCAGGGCAAACATGTCGGCACGGTCGAATTCGGCATGAGCTTCGGCCCCGCCTTCTTCCAAACCTACAAGGAGCGCACCGGCGTTGACGTGGCGCTGCGCAGGCGCTCGGAAAAGGGTTTGTCCACCTTCGCTTCGACCTTCGGCGATCTGCCAGCCGTCGGCGAGGAAGGTCTGACCAGGGCCTTGAACGGCGAAACCGTTCTCAAGCACCTGCCGGGCGAGAACCGCTTCGCTCTGGCGCGCTCAATCAAGGATTACAAGGGCAACCCCCTGGGCGTCGTCGAGCTGGTGATGGACAGCAGCGCCTATGCCGCCCAGGCGCAAAACGCCGTCTTTGCCGGCGGCGCCATCGCGCTGCTGGCGGTGCTGGCCGCCTCGGCCATCGGTTTCTTCATCGCCCACGGCATCGCCCTTCCCATCCGGCGCATGACCGAGGCTATGGACCGTTTCGCAAAACGCGACTTCGCCATGGAGGTTCCGGCGCAGAACCGCAAGGATGAAATCGGGCGCATGGCCAGGGCGGTGCAATTCTTCAAGGAGCGCGGGCTGGAACTGGCCAAAATGGAAGACGAGCGCGAATCGCGCATGGCCGAACTTGGCCGCAAGGAAGCCGACCTCAGTCGGGAGGCGAAAGGGCATCTGGCGGGCATCGTCTCGGCGGCCATTCAGTCGAACGAGGCGATCGTCACCTTCGTCAACATGATGCAGGAAATCCGCCAGGTCAGCGCGCAAAGCCAATCCGTGGCCGCCGCGGTCGAGGAAATGGTGGCCAACATCCAGACTATTTCGCAAACCGGCAATCAGGTGGCGTCCGACGCCCGCCACGCCGAGGAAGCGACCGGCACGGGCGCCCACAATGCCAACAACGCCGTGGGCAGCATGGAGGCCATTCAAAGCAGCGTTGCCGAAACCGAGGCCAGCGTTGACCGCTTGAGCGAGGCCTCGGCCCAGATCGGCGAGATCGTCGACCAAATCGAAGCCATCGCCAAGCAGACCAACCTGCTGGCCTTGAACGCGACGATTGAGGCGGCCAGGGCGGGCGAAGCAGGCAAGGGCTTCGCCGTGGTGGCGGGCGAGGTCAAGAATCTCGCCACCCAGACCGGCAAGGCCACCGACGACATCCGCTCTCGCATCGAACATCTGCGCTCGGAGATGGGCCGCATCGTCAGCGACATGCATGAAAGCGCCGACGCCGTCGATCAGGGGCGCGGCGTGATCACCCAGTTGCGCGATCAGTTGAGCGACATTTCAGGGCGCGTCGCTTCCGTCACCTCCAGCATGCAAGACATTGCGGGCATTCTGACCCAGCAGGGCCAAGCCGCCAGCGAAGTGTCGAGCGGCACGCAGATGATCGCCAGCATCGCCGCCAAGAACCAAGACGAGATCAACATCGTTCTCGACGCCATGGACAAGGCCGGAGCCACGCTGGAGGAGCGCGTCAACTTCTTCGCCAAGTCGCAAGAAGCCCGCGTGCTGGTCGAGGTGGCCAAGAACGACCATGTCTCGTTCAAGCGGCGCATCGTCGAAACCCTGGCCGGACGGCGCGACCTGAAAGCCGACCAACTGGCCGACCATCACACCTGCCGCCTGGGCAAATGGTACGATGCCCAGAAGGACCCGGCCTTGGTCAGCCTTCCCGCCTTCAAGAATTTGCTCGATCCGCACCAGCGCGTCCATGCGCACGGCAAGGAGGCGCTCAGGCGTTTCGATGCCGGCGACATGAACGGAGCGGTCGCAGAAATGGGAAGGCTCAACACGGCCTCGCACGAGGTGCTGGATCTTCTGGACGCCATCGCCAAGGATCTGGACGCCGCGAAGGCGGCTTAACGCACTTGCCCCTACGGCTTCTTGCCGTCGGGCGGCGGCGCTTGGCTCGGCCCCTTGTCGAAGATGCCGAACAGGTTGCGCAAAAAGCCGGGCGCCAGAGCGGCCAGCGGATTGACGCTGACATTCGGATCGCTGGCCGGTCCCTTCAGGGAATAGGTGAAGGCGAAGATGCCGCCGCCCTTCTCGCCGCCCGAGAAGATGTTGCCGACCAAAGGAATATTGCCCAAAAGACTGTTGACCGCATAGGCGGGCACCAGCGTGCCTTCAAGATCGAACACGTCCTTGGACATATCGATGTTGCCCTTGGCGGTGACGCCGATGGCCGCCCCTGAAGCGCGGGCCTCGCTTAAGTACAAGGAACCGCGCGACAAAACGAACGGCGCTTCCAGCCGCGCAAAACCAATGCCCTGGCCTCTCAGCGCATCGACGATGCCGGTAATGCCCGCCACCGTAAGGATGCGGGCCAGGACCGGAGCGCGCACGACATCGAAATCTTGCATCCTGGCCACCCCTTCCAGGGGCGTTTCCGGCTTGGTGTCGTCGTAGACGCCGCTGATTTCCAGCTTGCCGTTTTTCACATTGTCCAGAATGCCCAAGCCCGAGATGGCGGCACCTGCGTCCGACGAGACGGCGAACAAGCGCCTGCGATTCTGCCCTTCCGGCGTTATGGACAGGCGAAACGGCTTGCCCGCCGTCAAACCTTCAGCGGTCAAGTTGCGCCACAAGCCGTCCGTGCGCGTCATCGACACCTGGGCATTGTCCAGCCCGCCGTCCTCGTTGATCCAAAGCCGCTTCAAATTGGCCTGGACCGACATCGGCGGCGCTTTGCGGTCGGGAGGCGCTCCGTCATCGTCCAAAAGCAGGCTGGCATCCAGCGATTCGCCACGCGCTTCGACCTGAACGCGCCCGTTGGCCTCCATCGACAGGCTGCCTTCGGCCTCGGTGCGACCGGCATGCAGGCGGCTGAAACCAACGCGCTTCAAGGCGCCGCCTTCGGAGACGAACTGAACGGACCCCGACATGTTGATCTTATCGCCGGTCACCTGAATGCGCGGCACCGCCGTCAATCCCTTGCGCCCAAAGGTCAGCAGCACGTCGGCGGCCGCCTTTTCGCCGACCGCCTTGACATGGCCTGCCGGAATCAGATTAAGCCTAGTCCCCGTTAGGTCGGCCTTGATCTGCGCCTCGCCCTTGCCGCCGCTTTGCAAGGTCGCCAGGGCGTCGATTCCCACAGGTCCATCCATCCAGTCGGAAGTGAAGGGCGGCATCGTCAGACCCAGGGCCTCGCGGCCCGCCTGATCGGCGATTCCCTTCAACCGGTAACGGCTGCGGAAAGCGGCGCCCTTGCTGAAATTCTCGCGCCACTCCAGATCGGCCGCCATGCCCGCCAGCCGAACCCTGCCCGTCAGATCGAGGCCTTTGGTGTCCACCTTCAGGTCGGCCGAGCCGCCGGTGATGTCCAGGCCCATCAGAACCTTGGGCATCGTCAAATTCTCGATCCGCGCCTTGGCGTCGACTTGAACCATGTCGAAGGTCAGGGCCTTCAGCAGCGGAATGAATATGTGCAACTGCACGCCCGCCTCGCCGCTGGCCTGGGCGGGGTCGATCCCCAGCGCGCTGGCGAAACCCAGAGGCTTGCCTTCGATCAGCTTCAGCGCGTCGGTCAAGGGGCCGTCAATCTCCAGCTTGACGTCCAGGAACTGATCTTCGGCGTCAAGTCCGGTGAAATCCAAGCGCCCGCTTTTCAGCTTCAGTCCATAGACGTAGCCGTCCTTCAGGTCGAGATGGAACGAATTGGGCGAGAAGCTCATGCGGGCGACGACGTTCTCGGCCTTGGTCATCGGCGCCAGATAATCGACCAGCACCCCTTCCACATCGCCGCCGCCGGAAAAGGACGTCAGCTTGAAGCCGCTTTGCTCGCTGCCCTGCAAGGTGAAGCGTGCCGTCGTGTCCTTGGCCATGCCCTTGCTTAGATTGGCCATGATCCAGTCGCGCGCGTTGTCGGCCAGGCCGGCTGGCCAGAATTCCCGCAGCCGGTCGGTCGGCATGTCGCGCACATTGGCCTCGCCCTGGATGATCATCTCGCCGCCCAATCCGTCGACGACGCCGCCCAGGGTTGCGGTTGGGCCGCCCAGATTGAGCGCCAGTTCGTCCAGCTTGAAGCGCCGCCCGCCTTGCGTGACATTGCCTTTCAAATTCAGGGACTGAACCGGAATCTCGCCCGACAGCGGCTTGGGCAGAACGAATTTTCCCTCGCCGCCTGTCATGTCAAAATCGATGCGGGACAAAAGGCCCTGGTTGGTGTCGATCTGGCTTTTGACCTGTCCGGCCAGCGGCAAATCGATGGCGGTCAGCAACGACAGCTCGGGCATCAGATGCGCCAGTTGCGCGGGCGCCAGGGCGGCGAAACCGAATCCCAGTTCCAACTGGCCCGTTTCCTTCTCGAACCCCAGCCCCAGATCCAACCTTGTAGTGCCGGACTCGAACAAAATGGCGGCCTCGCCCTTGCCGGTCAGCCCCTTGTCGTCGCGCATGACCAACAGATCGACTTCGGGCGCATGCCAGACGGCGTTGTTCTGCTTGTCGATCAAGGTCAGGTCGGCTTGGCGAATGACGACGCTGGTCAGCATGCCGAAGGTTCTGTCCGGACTGAGCGGAGCCATCAGCTCGTCCATCAGCGTATCGATCAAGGCGCCTTGCGCGGGAAGCTGCTCGCCCAATTCCGGGCCGATGTCTTGTTCTTGCCCGGCGAAGCTCAGGTCCAGCTTGCCGTCCTTGTCCCTGGTCAGGCGCAGCTCGGGACGCAGGATCGATACGCGACGTAGCCCCAGCACGCCCCGCACCATCGCCTTCGGGCTTAAAGTGATGCCAATTTCCGGGATGTTCGCCAACGCTTGGCCGCTGGCCCCGATCAGGCGCACACCCTTGGCCCGGATATCGAGAAGCCGGTTCTCGTCCAGGGCCAGAACGGTATCGTCAAGCTGAACGGCGTAGCTGCCGTCTTTGGCCGAAAATGCGTCTTCGACATAGGGCGTCAGGAAGGCCACGCTGATCGGGCCTTTGCTCAGATTCCAGACGAACAGGGGCAACGCGATCAGGGCCAAAAGGGCCATGGCCCCGATACCCTGGAACATTCCTCGCACCGTGCGGTGAATCACGCCGGCCTTGCCTCCCTGTTGCTTGACCTTTCGGCTGGCTGGGCGCAGTGTGAGCGAAAATCAGCCGTTTGAAAATGCCGCATTTCTCTTTTTTACCCGATCTTGATAAACTTCCCGCCCAGGGGCCGCAAGATAGGCTAAATCTTGGGTTCGAGCGCTGGGCGGAAGCGGCGCAGGATTCGCCATCGCCCCAGTTGCAAACCTTCATGACGGAACTGGCGAAAGATGCCAAAGGGCAAGCCCTGCTGGCGGCCCTGTTTGGCCATTCGCCCTTTCTAACCCAGGCAGCCTTAAGAGAAGCTGAACATATTCAGGCCTTTGCCGAGTTGGGTCCCGACCAGGCCTGGCAGACATTCTGGACGGGACTGTCCCAGGAACTGGCAGGCCTGAACGAGCAGAACAGCCTGATGGCCGCCCTCAGGCGGGCCAAGCGCCGGGCCGCCCTGCTGATCGCCCTGGCCGACATTTCCCAGGCTTGGTCCTTGCAACAGGTCACCAGGGCGCTTTCGGATTTGGCTGGCCTGGCCGTCGATGCGTCCCTGTCCTTCCTGCTGCGCCAGGCCAATGTGGCGGGCGACCTGCATCTGCCCTGTCCAGACGACCCGTTGAAGGGATCGGGGGTCATCGTCATCGGCATGGGCAAACTGGGGGCCTGGGAACTCAACTATTCCAGCGATATCGACCTGATCGTGCTGTACGACGCCGCCTGCCACCCAGAGGCCGGGGACGGGCTGGGAGCGATCATGGTCCGCCTGACCCGTCAACTGGTCCGCATGCTGGAAGAGCGCACCGGCGATGGCTACGTTTTTCGCACCGATCTGCGGTTGCGCCCCGACCCCGGCTCGACGCCGCTGGCCCTGTCGCTGACCGCCGCCGAGACCTATTACGAGGCCTTCGGACAGAACTGGGAACGCGCCGCCATGATCAAGGCCCGGGCGGTGGGCGGCGACAAGGTGGCGGGCAACCAGTTTCTCAACTTCCTGCGTCCTTTCATCTGGCGCAAAAATCTCGATTTCGCGGCGATCCAGGATATTCATTCCATCAAGCGCCAGATCAACGCGCATCGGGGCCATGAATCGATCGCCATCGAGGGCCACAACATCAAGCTGGGCCGCGGCGGCATCCGCGAGATCGAGTTTTTCGCACAGACCCAGCAATTGATCTGGGGCGGGCGCAATCCGGCGCTTAGGCTTTCGGGTACGCTGGAGTCGCTGGAAGCCCTGGTGCAAGCCGGTCAGGTCGAGGCAAGGGCAGCGCAGGACATGGAAGCGGCCTATGTTTTCCTGCGCACGCTGGAACACCGGCTGCAAATGATCGACGACCGTCAGACCCAGACCTTGCCCACGGACCCGGCTGGAATCGACGGGCTGGGCAAGTTCATGGGCTATGGCGAGGCGGCGCGGTTCAGAAGCGATCTGGTGGCGCATCTGCGCAATGTAGAGCAGCATTACGCCCGCCTGTTCGAAGAGGCGCCGGACCTGGGGGCCAGCGAGGGCAGCCTGATCTTCACCGGCTCGGAGAACGATCCCGAAACCCTGGCCACTCTGTCGCGCATGGGCTTTGACAATGCCGAGGCGGTCTGTTCGACCATCCGGGGCTGGCATCACGGGCGCATTCGCTGCACCCGTTCGGCGCGCGCCCGCGAACTTTTGACCGAGCTGACGCCAGCCCTTCTGTCGGCGCTGGCCAGAACCGCGCAGCCCGACAACGCCTTCGTGAAACTCGACGATTTCCTGGCCCGCCTGCCTGCGGGCGTTCAACTCTTTTCGATGATGACGGCCAATCCGCATCTGCTGGAATTGCTGGCCGTCATTCTAGGCGACGCGCCCAGGCTGGCCGGACATCTTAGCCGCCACCCCGCCCTGCTCGACGCCGTTCTCAGTCAGGACTTCTTCGATCCGCTGGCCCCCGTCTGCGAGTTGAAGGCGGAATTGGACCGTCTTCTGGCCAGCGCGCTGTCCTTTGAGGAGACGTTGGATCTGGCCAGGCGCTGGGCCAGCGACCAGAAATTCCGCATCGGCGTGCAGATGTTGAAATCGACGCTCAGCCCAGAAACGGCGGGTGCCGCCTATGCCGCCGTCGCCGAAACGACGATCAGCGTCCTGCTGCCCCATATCGAGGCCGATCAGGAACGGGTGCATGGACGCATTCCCAACGCGCGTCTGGCCGTGCTGGCCATGGGCAAGCTGGGCGGGCGCGAAATGACCGCCACCTCCGATCTCGATCTGATCTTGATCTATGACGCGCCACCCGATTGCGAAGGCTCCGACGGGCCGCGCCCCATGACGACGCCCAGCTACTATGCGCGCCTCACGCAGCGTCTGGTCAATGCCCTGACCGCGCAAGGCGCGGGCGGCAGCCTTTATGAAGTGGATATGCGCCTGCGCCCGTCGGGGCGCGCCGGTCCGTTGGCGGCCAGCCTCGATTCCTTCAAGCGCTATCACGCCGAAGCGGCCTGGACCTGGGAATACCAAGCGCTGACGCGCGCGCGCGCCGTGGCGGGGCCTGCAAAACTGTGTCAACAAATCGCCGACGTCATTCTTGACGCCCTGACCGCCAAGCGCGATCCGGCCAAGCTGAAATTCGACGTGGCCGACATGCGCCAGCGCATCAATAAGGAGCATAAGGGCGCGTCGCCCTGGGACATAAAATATCGGCCCGGCGGTCTGATCGATATCGAATTCATCGCCCAGTATCTTCAACTGCGCGAAGCCCACGACCATCCCGACGTGCTGGCTTTTGCCAGCAAGGACGCTTTGACCCGTCTGAAGGACTGCGGCTGTCTTGACGCCGATGCGCATGCGGCGCTGGCGCACGGCCTGCACCTATGGACCGCCCTGCAAGGCGTGTTGCGCCTGACCCTGGACTCCGGCTTTTCGGAAGACGCCGCCCCCGAAGGCGTCAAGTCTTTGATGATCCAGGCAGCGGGAGCTGTTGACTTCGAGGACCTCAAGCACCAGATGAGCCAGGCGGGCACTGAGGTGCGCGCCCTCTTCGACCAGATCATCGGAACCCCCCAGTCATGACGATTGAAACCGGCCTGCCCGCCCCTGATTTCCTGCTGCCCGACGATCAGGGCAGCATGCTGTCGCTGCAACAGTTCCGCGGCAAGCCGCTGGTTTTGTACTTCTACCCCAAGGACGACACGCCGGGTTGCACCAAACAAGCCTGCGCCTTTCAAGATGCGATGCCCGAGTTTGCTGGCATGGGCGCCATGGTGGTCGGCGTATCGCGCGATTCGGCCGACCGTCACATGAAATTCAAGGCCAAGTACGGCCTGGCCTTTCCCTTGATCGTCGATGGCGAGGCCAAACTGTGCCAAGCCTATGGCGTATGGAAGGAAAAAATCTTGTACGGCAGGAGCAAGATGGGCATCGAACGTTCGACTTTCCTGATCGACGCCCAGGGCGTGCTGCGTCACATCTGGCGCAAGGTGAAGGTGGACGGACACGCCGAGGAAGTTTTGAAGGCGCTGGCGAAATTATAACCCAATCACTTGCCCCCTCTCTTCCGACCCCCTATGATGACTTTCGGGGAACGAATCTCATTGGGGACATCATGAGCGAGAGCGGACAAATCGAACTGCTGGAACAGGGCCTTGAGGCCGAGTTCCTGGAAGAGGTGCGCGACGTGGTGGCGGCGCTGGACGTGCTGCTGGGCAATTTAAGGTCGCGCTCGGTCAAGGCGGGCGAGGCCTTGGACCGCATCGGTCGCGACATGCTGACCGTCGCCACGCGCGGCCGTTCCATCGATCAGACCCTGATCACCGTGGTGGCGCATCGCATGGGCGAATATGCCGCCGATTTGAAGGAACCGTCCGATTCCGACATCGACGACATGGGCCATTTCCTGGAAGCCTTGCGCAAGATCGCCGAGGCTCCCGCCAGTTTCGGCGGCGAGGCGGGCGCCAAGCTGGTTCGCGACCTGCCCGGACGGCGACAAGCGGGCGGCTTCGACCCCAAAGACGTCAAGATCACCAATGTCGAGATTTTGCTGGTGGTGCCGGAAAAGGCGATGAGCCGCATCATCGAGCGCGAATTGGCCGCTTGCGGCTACCGCGTTTCGAACGCCAGAACGCCTTTCCAAGCCATCGAGACGGCGGTGGTCACGCGCCCCGACATGGTGATCGCCTCGGCGGTGCTGGACGGCCTTTCGGGAATCGATCTGGCTTGCGCGCTCAGCGCCATGCCCAGCACAAACAAATTGCCGGTGGCGATCCTGACCAGCTTTTCCGCCGGTCATCCCTCGCTGGAAGGCCTGCCGAACGCCGTGCCCTTGATCCGCAAGGGTTCCACCTTCGGCGACGATCTGGCCGAGGCCTTCTCGAAACTCAACATCACGTGAATTGTCTGGCCCAAAGGGCGGTCGAGATTCTGTCAGCGCCGATGGCTGCGGACAAGTCCGGGCTGACCCGCAAGCTGGCCGATGAATGGAAACAAGGCCTGATCGGCGACGTTGGACAAGCGACGGCGCCCGAACGGCCGGCCAGGTCCGCCGCACCGCTTCTGATGCCGCCATCGGCCATGCCCAGGCGCTCGAAGGACGGGGTAAAGGGTCGCACCGCCCTGTTGCACGCCCTGGCCCATATCGAATTGAACGCCATCGATCTGGCTTGGGACATCATCGCCCGCTTTACGACCTGGAATCTGCCCCGCCCCTTCTACGACGACTGGGTCCAAGTGGCGCTGGACGAAGCCGACCATTTTGATGCCCTGGAAGACTTGCTGGGCAAGCTGGGGGCCAGCTATGGCGATCTGCCCGCGCATGACGGACTTTGGCAGGCGGCGGTGAAAACCAGCCACGATCTGATGGACCGACTGGCCCTGGTGCCGATGACGCTGGAGGCAAGAGGGCTGGATACCACCCCCGCCAGCATGCGAAATCTTGAACGCCATGGGCATGGCGACGCCGTGCCGGTTTTGCAAAAGATTCTGGAAGACGAAATCGCCCATGTGGCGGCGGGAACCAGATGGTTCGCCTATCTGTGCGGCTTGCAGGGTTTGGACCCGGCCGCCACCTACCGCAGCCGACTGGCGCCATATTTTCCGCAAGGACCCAAGCCGCCCTTCAACCACGCGGCGCGTCTGAAGGCCGGACAAACGCCCGACTTTTACGACTGGACGGCCCGCTTTACTTGACGTCGTTGCTGTGAAAGAAGGGCGTGTATTTGCGGTCGGTCCCCTGGATGTGCTTGACCAGCCAGTTCTTCAGGAAGTTCATCACTTCCATGCTGAGCGAAGCGGTCAGATCCTGGTGGAACTTGGTCTGCACCTCGATGACCTGACGGGTCAGGTCGTCGTGCTCGCGCTTGTGGCTGGCGAATTCCTGATAGCCGAATTTCGCCATCGCCTCTTCTTCGCGCGCGAAGTGCGTTTTCGTGTAAGCGACCAACTCGTCCAGGATGGGTCCCAGAACATCCTTGGCCTTGCCGGCCTGCATGCCGTCGAACAAGCTGTTCAGCATGTCGACCAGCTTTTTGTGGTCGCTATCGAATTGCTCGATACCGACGCTCATTCGGTCGTTCCATTGCATTAAAGGCATACCGAAACCACTCCCTCAGGGCCGAAAAATCGGCCCAGTCCCTTTGAATGGTCGGTACATTAACCTTGGTCAATGTTGATCGGAAGTGAAAAGTTGTTCACACGAACAATTCAGCCCGGACTGGTCTCTTGAACCAATCCAGGCCGTTGCCTAACACCCCGTTTTACTTCACTTCGACGCAAGAAGGTTGCGTCCCCCCAAGGACACGGCGCCATTTTGAACGGCTCGAAGTGTTCACAGGCTAGTACCCCCATATTGCATAGGGATAAATGACTTGTGAACTCGCTGTGAACGGTGCTAAATAATAAAAAATACCAAAGCGGGAGTTTGCCTTGAGCGCCGGTCACCTTCTAGTCGTCGAAGACGACGAGTTCGTTCAAACCCTTCTGGCCGCCTATCTTGAGAAGGAAGGCTTCAAGGTCATGCGCGCCATGAATGGGCGCGAGATGCTGTGCTTGCTGTCGCAAGAGCGCATCGATCTGATCTTGTTGGACCTGACGTTGCCCGACGAGGATGGACTGACCCTGGCTCGCCAGGTGCGCGCGCGTTCGACCATTCCCATCATCGTGCTGACCGCCAGAACCGAACGCCATGACCGGCTGGCAGCACTCGAGATCGGCGCCGACGATTACATGGTGAAACCCTTCGATCCGCAGGAACTGTGCCTGCGCGTGCGCAATCTTCTGGCGCGCACGGGCAATGGCGATTATACGGCCCAACACGCCAACCATCGCGGGCGCGAATCGATCAGCTTCGACGGTTTCACGCTTGATATGGCGGGCCACGCCCTGCTTGATCAGGAAGGCGAGCAGATTCAGCTTTCGCCCGCCGAATTCAATCTGTTGTCGGCGTTGGCCAATGCGCCGGGGCGCGTGCTGTCCAGAGGTCAATTGCTGGATGCGGTCAGCCGCAATGACGATGCGCCGTCCGAACGCCTGATCGACGTTCTGATCAGCCGCCTGCGCCGCAAACTGGGGCAGCCGCAACTGATCGTCACGGCCCCCGGCCTGGGCTATCGTTTCAACGGCAAGACGACCTGATTTTAGACGATCTTCTTATTTTGAAGATCGCGGATTTCCGTTTCGTTCAGCCCGAATTCCCGCAGCAATTCTTCTGTGTGCTGGCCTAAAACGGGCGGCGCTTGCCGATAGCTGGGCGGCGTGGCGCTCATCTTGATCGGATTGGCGACCAGCGCTATCGGTTCCTGCGCCAGGGGATGCGCCATTTCACAGACCATCCGGCGGTGCTTGACCTGCGCATCTTCGAACACTTGATCGATGCGATTTACCGGCCCGGCGGGAACGCCAGCGCTCTCCAAGGCCGCCAGCCAATCGGCTTGGCTGCGCTCTGGCATGATGTCCTCGATCATCGCGATCAGGCGGGCGCGATTCGTCACCCGCTGGCGATTGGTGGCGAAGGCGGGATCGTCGGCCCATTCGGGTCTGCCTGCGATCCCTGCGAATTTGGCGAACTGTCCGTCATTGCCCACCGCCAGAATCAGATGGCCGTCGGCAACCTTGAACACCTGGTAGGGCACGATGGTGGGGTGCCCATTGCCCAACCTGGGCGGCGGACTGCCCGAGGTCAGATAATGCTGGGCCTGATAGGACAGCCAAGCCACCTGGCAATCCAGCAGCGAGATGTCGATCTGCTGTCCTTGTCCACTGCGGGCTTGGTGGCGAAGTGCGGCCAGAATGGCCACCGCCGCATACATGCCCGCCATCAGGTCGGAAATCGCTACCGCCGTCTTCATGGGCTGGCCGTCGATTTCGCCGGTCAGGCTCATGATGCCGCCCATGCCCTGGGCCAGATAATCATAGCCCGGCCTTTGCGCATAAGGCCCGTCCTGTCCGAATCCGGTGATGGAACAATAGACGAGGCCTGGAAATTCGTCTTTCAGGCTGGGCCAGTCAAGGCCATAGCGGGCCAGATCGCCCGCCTTGAAATTCTCGCACAAGACATCGCAATCCTTCAGCAGGCGCCGAATCAGGGCTTGGCCTTCCGGCTTGGCGATATCCACCGCCAGTGACCGTTTGTTGCGATTTGCCGCCAGATAATAGGCGCTTTCCGTGCTGTCATGCCCCGCCCTGTCCTTTAGGTAGGGCGGCCCCCATTTGCGCGTGTCGTCGCCCGCACCCGGCCGCTCGACCTTGATGACGTCGGCGCCCAGATCGCCCAGCAACTGCGTGCAAGACGGCCCCGCCAGCACGCGAGACAAGTCGAGAATGCGCACGCCGGACAGAGAACCAGGAGGAAGCATCATGGCGTAAATCCAAACAAGATCAGAAGAACCGGCATCGATCCCATGGCCAGCAAGGTCTGCACGCTGATGATGCTGGCCATCAGCCCGGCATCGCCGCCCATCTGGCGCGCCAAAACATAGGAGGTGGCCGAGCAGGGCAGCGTCGCATAGAGAAAGCCCGCCGCCAAGGCGTCGGCGCCCACTTCGAAGAATTTCAGCAGACCCAGGGTGATCAAAGGCAGGGCCAGCATTTTCAGCAGGCTGCTGATGAAAACCGGCGGCCCCGCCTTCGGAAGCGCCAGAACGTCGATCCCCGCCCCCACCGCCAGCAAGCCCAGCGGCAGCGAGGCGCTGGCCAGAATGTCGAAGAAGCGAAGCGAAAAGGCGGGCAAAGGCATTTGTAGGTAATTGAGCGCCAAGCCCAGCAGGCAGGCATTGATCAGCGGATTGGCGATCACCGGCTTTAGCGCAGGCAACAGGCCCTTTGGCCGATCACCTTGGCCGAAAGCCAACATGACCGTAACCGACAGAAAATTGACCAGCGGCACAACGACGCCAACGCAAACCGAGGTCAGCGCCATTCCTTTGGGGCCGTACAAGGCGGCGGCGGCGGCCAGGCCGACATAGGTGTTGGGGCGGATCGTTCCTTGAAACAGCGATGTGAAGGCCGGTCGATCCTTGATCAGCGCCAGCGCCCCCATTGCCAGCCCGGCCACGATCAGCACGCCCAGTCCCATCGACAGGGCCATGACCCCGGTGC
This sequence comes from Alphaproteobacteria bacterium, assembly GCA_015231795.1. Lineage (NCBI taxonomy): Bacteria > Pseudomonadati > Pseudomonadota > Alphaproteobacteria > Alphaproteobacteria bacterium. Next base: position 107,954 of record JADGAX010000005.1, read on the forward strand.
CGGAATCGCTTAAGGGAACGCGCAGGCAATTGACGAACAGCAGGGCTGGGAAAAAGACGAAATAGGTCAGTTTCTCCAGCGGCGGCCAGAAGGCTTCGGGCAGGAAGCGCCAGCGCCGAAAGCCATAGCCCAGCGCAATCAACAGGAAAACGGGAATGAGAGCGGAAAGAATGGTTGTCATGCAAGGGACTTAAGCGGTTTTCCAGGACCACGGCAAGTTCCGGCTTGTGGCTGGGGCGGGCTTGATAAATCGGCCAGTTAGATTTTTCATATTTAATAAATCGATTTTACAAATTTTCTCGTGGATTCTAACCTAGCCCTATGACCGGAAAGCCGGTTCAGCCGACAGGAGGCCCGCATGGACATCGCCAAAACCGCCACTTTCGCAGTCGTGCATTTCTGCGTCGCCTTCGCGGTCGGCTATGCGCTGACCGGCAGCATTGCCATAGGCGGCTTGATCGCCCTGGTCGAACCCATGGTCAACACGGTGGCTTTCTATATGCACGAAAAGGCTTGGAAATTGGTGCCTATCGGCGCGACAACGAATCCAGAGCGCCTTGCAAAATCCACACGGCGGCCAGCTTGTCTTTCAGCCCCGCCCGCTTCTTGCGGCTGATATCGGCCTCATTGATCATCATGCGCTCGACGGCGCTGGTGGACAGGCGCTCGTCCCAAAAGGCGATGGGCAGGTCCTGCAATTCCATCAGATTGGCGGCGAACTGGCGCACCGACTGGCATCTAGGCCCCTCGCCGCCGTCCATTTCCACCGGCAGGCCGATGACCAATCCGCCAACGCCTTGCTTATCCACTGCTTCCAGCAATTTCTTGGCGTCGGGGGTGAATTTGACGCGCATGATCGTCTCGAAGGGCGAGGCCACCATCAGCAGCACGTCCGACAGCGCCAGCCCCAGGGTTTTCGTGCCGTGATCCAGCCCCATCAGGCGTTGGCCCGGGCTGATCGAGGACTTTAGTTCGGCAAGGTTGCAGATGGGCATGGCGAGTGTTAGGTTTCGGCTCTTTTTCGATACATCCCAAGGACGTTAGCCGATGTCGCTCGACAAAGCCACGGTCCAGAAAATCGCCTATCTGGCCCGCATCGAAGTTAGGGAAGACGAGTTGGAACCGCTGGCCAAGGAGCTGTCGGGCATTTTGCACTGGGTCGAGCAATTGGCCGAGGTCGATACCGACGGCGTGCCCCCCATGACCAGCGTCTCGGCTGAAATGGCGCTGCCGATGCGCGCCGATGTGGTGACCGATGGCGGCTATGCCGACAAGGTGTTGCTGAACGGACCCGAGACCACCAACGGATTTTTCCTGGTTCCCAAGGTGGTGGAGTAGATCATGAGCGATTTGACGCATCTGACCATCGCCGAGGCCGAGGCGGGCCTGGACAAGGGCAACTTCACCTCGGTCGAGCTGACCAAGGCCCATCTGGACGCCATGTCCAAGCGCAAGGACCTCAACGCCTACATCACCGAAACGCCCGATCAGGCGCTGCGCATGGCAGCCGATTCTGACAAGCGCCGGGCCAGCAAGCAGGCGGGCCTGCTGGAAGGCATTCCGCTGGCCATCAAGGATCTGTTCTGCACCGAGGGCGTTCAAACCACCGCCGGTTCGCATATCCTGGAAGGTTTCAAGCCGCCTTATGAATCCACCGTCACCACGAATTTGTGGAAACAGGGCGCGGTGATGTTGGGCAAGGCGAATTTGGACGAGTTCGCCATGGGTTCGTCGAACATGACCAGCCATTACGGCGCCGTGAAGAATCCTTGGAAGCGTTCGGGGGATGCGAAGGATCTGGTACCCGGCGGCTCGTCGGGCGGTTCCGCCGCCGCTGTCGCCGCCTGCATCGCCATGGGGGCGACCGGCACCGACACGGGCGGTTCCATTCGCCAGCCCGCCGCCTTCTGCGGCATCGTCGGCATCAAGCCCACCTATGGTCGCTGCTCGCGCTTTGGCATCGTCGCCTTCGCCAGTTCCTTGGATCAGGCGGGACCGATGACCCGCACGGTGAAAGACGCCGCCATCATGCTCAAAGCGATGGCCGGACACGATCCCAAGGATTCGACCTCGACCCCCGGTCCGACGCCCGATTTCACCAAGGCGGTCGGCCAGTCGATCAAGGGGCTGCGCGTCGGCGTGCCCGTCGAATACAAGCCCGACGGCCTGTCTTCGGAAATCATGGCCGCTTGGGACAAGGGCTTGGCTTGGCTGAAAGAGGCGGGCGCCGAAGTGGTGGAAGTCAGCCTGCCGCACACGAAATATGCGCTGGCCACCTATTACATCGTCGCTCCCGCCGAGGCCTCGTCCAATTTGGCGCGCTACGATGGCGTGCGCTTCGGGCTGCGCGTGCCGGGCAATTCCTTGGACGAGATGTATATGAAAACCCGCGCCGAAGGTTTTGGCCGAGAAGTGCGCAGGCGCATCCTGATCGGCACCTATGTGCTGTCGGCGGGCTATTACGACGCCTATTACGCCAAGGCGCAGAAGCTGCGCACGCTGATCGCCAACGATTTCAAGCAGGCCTTCCAGAAAGCCGACGTGCTCTTGACGCCGACCGCCCCCACGCCCGCCTTCGCCATCGGCGAGAATCTGGACGACCCGATCACCATGTATCTGAACGACGTCTTCACCATTCCCACTTCGCTGGCTGGCCTGCCGGGGCTTTCGCTGCCCGTCGGCCTGTCGGCGGATGGCTTGCCGCTGGGCCTGCAACTGATCGGGCGTCCATTCGACGAGGAAACGGTGTTCAAGACGGCTGCCGTGATGGAACAGGCGGCATCGTTCAAGCGTTGGGAGGCTTGCTGACATGGCCTATCTGATCGAGGGTGAGACCGGTCCCTGGGAAATCGTGGTCGGCCTTGAGGTCCACGCCCAGGTGGTTTCCAACGCCAAATTGTTTTCGGGCGCCGCCACCGCTTTCGGCGCCGACCCCAACAGCCAGGTCAGCTTCGTCGATGCGGCACTCCCCGGCATGCTGCCGGTGATCAATGAAATGTGCGTCGAGCAGGCGGTGCGAACCGGCCTGGGCCTGAAGGCCAAGATCAATCTGGAAAGCGTGTTTGCCCGTAAGAACTATTTCTATGCCGATCTGCCGCAGGGCTATCAGATCAGCCAGTATGAAAAGCCCTTGGTCGGCGAGGGCCAGGTGATCGTCGATCTGCCTGACGGGCGCTCGACCGTGGTCGGCATCGAGCGGCTGCATGTCGAGCAGGACGCGGGCAAGTCGATGCACGATCAGCATCCATCCAAGTCCTGCATCGATTTGAACCGCTCGGGCGTTGCGCTGATGGAGATCGTCTCCAAGCCCGATATCCGCTCGCCCGACGAGGCCGGGGCTTACTTGCGCAAGCTGCGCTCGATCCTGCGCTATCTGGGCACCTGCGACGGCAATATGGAGGAAGGCTCGATGCGGGCCGACGTGAATGTGTCGGTGCGTAAGAGCGGCGAGGCCTATCGCACGCGCTGCGAAATCAAGAACGTCAATTCCGTGCGCTTCGTCATGCAGTCGATCGAGGTCGAGGCCAAGCGCCAAATCGACGTCTATGAATCGGGCGGCACGGTCGATCAGGAAACCCGCCTGTTCGATCCCGGCAAGGGCGAGACGCGCTCGATGCGTTCCAAGGAACACGCCCACGATTACCGCTATTTCCCCGATCCCGACCTTTTGCCCTTGAAGCTGAAGCCCGACTTCGTGGCCCGCATCAAGGACACGCTGCCCGAACTGCCCGACGAAAAGAAGGACCGTTTCGTGCGCGACTATGGGCTATCGCCCTATGACGCGGGCGTGCTGGTGGTGGATCGCGCTTCCGCCGACTTCTTCGAGACCGTCGCCAAGGGCAGGGATTCAAAACTGGCCGCCAACTGGGTGATGGGCGATTTCTTCGGCGCTCTCAACAGCACCGGCAAGACCATCGAAACCAGCCCGGTTTCGGCCAAGAATCTGGGCGAGCTGATCGACCTGATTTCAGACGGCACTTTGTCGGGCCGCCTGGCCAAGGACGTTTTCGCCCTAATGGTGGAAACCAGCAAGGCTCCATCGGTGCTGGTGGAAGAAAAGGGCTTGAAGCAGGTCACCGATACCGGCGCCATCGAAGCCGTGATCGATCAGGTGATGGCCGCCAATGCCGACAAGGTGGCCGAATATCGGTCGGGCAAGGATAAGCTGTTCGGCTTCTTCGTCGGCCAGGTAATGAAGGCCAGCCAGGGCAAGGCCAATCCCGGTGTGGTCAATGATCTGTTGAAATCGAAGTTGGCGGGATAGGAGCGACACCCCCCATGAACGACAACCAACCGCCCCAGCTGGTTTCCTATCCGCTGGCCCAGGATTCGGCCAGACACATCGCCAACATCCTGGCGCATGCCGACGGCAAGCGCACGCTAGAGCGGCTGTTGAGCGAACTGGCCTTGCTGCCCGCCTATGAGGTGGCGGCGCAAGAGAACGGCATGATGTCCTTGTCGCGCCTGGGTGGCGAAGGCACGCTGCTCTTGATTCCCACCGCGTCCTTCATTCCCATGATGGCGGATACGATTTTGCGCTTCATGCTGCCCAAGGCCCTGCATGGCGCCCTGACCCCCGACCTTGGCGAAAGCGACATCGCCGACCTGCTAGCGGGCGGCGAGGCGTAGAGGCTCGCAGCGGCTGACGGCGCGCGGGTTCTTACCCCACCTTCACCAAATTCCGTCCGGCGTCCTTGGCGGCGTACAGGGCGTGGTCGGCGCGGCTTAGCAAGGCGTCGTGCGTATCGCCCGGACGGTACTGAGCCAAACCGAAGCTGGCCGACGTCTTGATGACCTTGTCTTGATAGACGATGCTGGCGTCAGCGATGGCCAGACGCATCTTTTCGGCCAGATGCAGCGCATCGGCTTCGTTGCACTTGTTCAAGAGGACGATATATTCCTCGCCGCCCCAGCGGCATACGATGTCCGAAGCGCGCAAATTGGCCTTGGCGATCTCGCCAACCTGGGCGATGACGTAATCGCCCGCCAGATGCCCATAGCGGTCGTTGACCATCTTGAAATTGTCGATGTCGAACAGCACCAGCGACATGGTTTCGCCGGAACGCTGGGCATCCTTCATGGCCTGGGCCATCAAAAGATCGTAGGCTTGGCGATTGGCCAGCCCGGTCAGCTTGTCGGTGGTCGCCATCAATTCCAGACGCCTTTGATAGGAATTCACCGTGTAGGTGGCGGCGGCCAGAATCAGCAGGCTGACCAGAAAGCTGATCGCCAGATTGGTGTACAGGGTCTGGCGGATTTTGATCAAGGCCTCGTCTTCGGCCTTTTCGACCACCAGGAACCATTTCAGGTCGGGGATGTAGCGCACATTGGCCAGATGGGTGTGGCCCTTGTAGTCGTACTGATAGTCGCCGGTCTTGCCCCCCAGCATTTCGGCGGCGAAATCCTTCATGCCCTCGCGGACCTGGATGCTGGCTTCCGAGACGCCGCTGTCGTTGCCCGAAAAAATGATCTTGCCGGCATGATCGACGAAATAGACGATGCGGCCGTATTTCTTCTGGTAATCGTTGATCAGCTGCTGCACGGCCGAAACGGTCAGCCCCACGCCGGCGACGCCGATGTAATTGCTGTTGTAGTCCTGAACCCGGTAATTGATGAAGATGGTCATGGCGTCGTTGTGGGCCATGTCGGGATCAACATTGATCTCGTAAGGCTCGGCCATCTTGCGCACCCGGAAATACCAGACGTCGCGGGGTTCGTTTTCCTGGATCAGCTTCAAGATGCCGTCGGCGTGGTAATAGACCCTTGTGTGTTCGGAAATGAAGAAGGCGGTGAAGGCGCCGTAGCGCGACTTGATCTCGTTGAGATAGCGGGTGATGGAATCGACGTCCCGCTCGCCGTTCAGCACCCAATCGCGCAGGAAGGTGTCGTTGGCCATCATCGACGAGACGAAAATGGGCCGGATCAGGTCGTGCTGGATTTCCGAATAGATGTTGTCGCTGGTCAGCGGCAATTCGGTCGCTACGATGGCGTCATGCATCGAGGAGCGGGCGACGATGTAGCCCAGCAGGCTGGTGGCCAGAAAACCGGAAATCAGCAGAGCGCCCAGCAGGGCGATCAGGCGGCGTTTATCCACAACTTCGCCGACTCGAAGCGATTTCAGCACCCTTGACTTCCTTCCGCCATCTTGCCCAGTCAGGCGCCACCCCTCGCCATCCGCCTGATAAGCTAGGATATTTACGCCGTCGGGGCAAGAAGATTGCCCGATCTTGGAGCGCCGGTTGTCACCACCTGCTTTGCTTGCTATATCAATAGCCTTGAAGCCGGGTCGACTTCCTCGCCCCGGCATATCCATCCTTGGGATAAAGACCATGGCCAGAAGACGGCAGATTTACGAAGGCAAGGCGAAGGTTCTGTTCGAGGGCCCCGAGCCGGGAACGATCGTGCAATATTTCAAGGACGACGCCACCGCCTTCAACAACAAGAAAAAAGGCGTGATCACCGGCAAGGGGGTGCTGAACAACCGCATCTCCGAATTCCTGATGATCAAGCTGGCCGAGATCGGCATTCCCACCCATTTCGTGCGCCGCCTCAACATGCGCGAGCAGTTGGTGCGCGAGGTTGAGATCATCCCGCTGGAAGTGGTGATCCGCAACATCGCCGCCGGTTCGTTGTCGCAACGCTACGGCGTGCCCGAGGGCACGGCCCTGCCGCGCTCGATCATCGAATATTACTACAAGAACGACGAACTCAACGACCCCATGGTCAGCGAGGAGCACATCACCGCCTTCGGATGGGCCAACACCCACGACCTCGACGAGATGATGGGGCTTTCGCTTCGCATCAACGATTTCCTGACCGGCCTGTTCCTGGGCGTCGGCATCCGCCTGATCGATTTCAAGCTGGAATTCGGCAGGCTTTGGGAAGGCGAGGAAATGCGCATCGTCCTGGCCGACGAGATCAGCCCCGACAATTGCCGCCTGTGGGACCTGAAGACCAACGAGAAGATGGACAAGGACCGTTTCCGCCGCGATCTGGGCGGCGTGGAAGAGGCTTATCAGGAAGTGGCCCGGCGCTTGGGCATTCTGCCCGAGGGCGGCCCTAGGGACCTTAAGGGTCCCGAGACCATGCAGTGACGGAGAGGCGGGCATGAAAGCCAAGGTCCATGTAACGCTGAAGAACGGCGTGCTCGATCCCCAGGGCAAGGCGGTCGGCCATGCCTTGGAATCGTTGGGGTTCTCGGGCGTCAAGGATGTGCGCATCGGCCGCTTCATCGAAGTCGAACTGGATGAAACGGATGCCGCCAAGGCCAAGGAAGCGGCGGAAAGCATGTGCCGCAAGCTGTTGGCCAACACCGTGATCGAAAATTTCTCGGTCGAAGTGGGTTAAGAGGTTTGCGTAAACGTCATGCCCGGACTTGTTCCGGGCATCCATGCGGATGGCCGGGTCAAGCCCGGCCATGACTTTATGCGGGGGTCATCTTTTCGGCACCGCCGTCACGTCCAGACGCAGGGCTTTCACTAAATTCTTGCCCCGGTCGTCGGGATTGATCAGCACCGAAATGTGCGAGCCGCGCGCTTTTTCGGGCACATCGATTTCGAAGGCGAAATCCTGGCGCCCCGGATTCGGCTTGATGGTGAAACTGTCTTTCTTCATGTCGCGCCCGGCGGAAACGGTCACCGTCAGCTCCGCCTTTTCCTCGACCGAATAGGCCTGGCCGGAAATCCGCACCTTGTTCGCGATCAACAAACCTTCCAGCAAGCGGGTGACCGTTCTGGGCGTTTCGCGGTCGTCAAAGCCGGTGGGAACGATGCCGTCGATCTTATAATCGATCTGCATGCCGTAATAGGGCCGATCAGGAAAGACATCGGCCCTGGCCGCAAGACTTCCCATCAGCAGCGCAGCTACCGCGCCCATGATCCGCTTCATCGTCCCCTCCACCTTCCCAACCACGCCTGACTATCGCCTGACCTCGTTAGAATTCGGTTAAGCCGCCTTTTCCATCGCGTCCAGACGAGCCAGAAGTTCTTGCCGCTGCTGATCGGCGCGTTTGGCGGCCGCCTCTTTCACCGGTCCATAGCCGCGCACCGACATCGGCAGGGCGGCCAGCTCGACGCAAACATCCAGCGTCTGCGCCGACAATCGGTCGGCCATTCCGTCCAGCAGTTGCTCGTACTCGGTCAACAAGCGCAAGTTCATGCGCCGCTCCCGGGCATAGCGAAACGGATCAAGCCAACTGTTGCGAATCCCCTTCACGCCCGCCAGCAGCTTGAAGACGGGCATCATCCAGCCCCCCCAAACCGATTTCCTGGGCCTGCCGCTGGCGTCGTCGATCGCCGCCAGTACCGGGGGGGCCAGATGGAATTTCAAGCGATAGGGGCCTTCGAACTGCGACTGTATTTCTTTCAGGAATTGGGGATCGACCATCAGGCGCGCCACTTCATATTCGTCCTTGATCGCCATCAGCTTGAACAGGCTATCGGCCGCCGCCCAAGCCAGGGCATCGCTGCCCGGCACGGTCACGGATTCCAGGTGGCGGATTTTCGCCACGCGCCTCGCATAGCGCTCGGCATAAGCCTGATCTTGATAGTCGGCCAGCCTAGCCTTGCGTCTGGCGATCCGCTGATCAAGCGTTTGCGACAAATGCCGGTCTTCGCCCAACGTTTCGGGCGGAGCGGCCAGTTGGGCCACGGCGTCAAGGTCGAAGGCGGCGCGGCGCCCCCACAAGAAGGCCTGCTTGTTGAACTCGACCATGGCGCCGTTCAGCGAAATGGCCTGTTCCAGCGACGCATGCGACAAAGGGATCAATCCCTTCTGCCAAGCAAAGCCCACCATGAACAGATTGGTGGCCAGGGCGTCGCCCAGCAGGCTGGCGGCCAAGCGGCTGGCGTCGACGAAGCTAGCTTGTTCGCGCCCCACCGCGTCGATGATGGCCATCTTGAGGCCCTCGGCAGGGAAATCCAGATCGGGCTTGCGCGTGAAATCGGCGGTCATCGCCGTATGGTCGTTGACCACGGCGCTGGCATGGCCCAGGCGCAATTTGGAAACAGCGTCCGGCCCCGCCGCCACCACCATGTCGCAACCCAACAGCAAATGCGCGTTGCAAGCGCCGATGCGCACCGCATGGATCTCGTCTTGCGAAGGGGCTAGGCGGACATGGGTCAGCACCGCGCCGTTCTTCTGGGCCATGCCCAGCATGTCCAGCACCGAAACGCCAAGCCCTTCCAGATGCGCCGCCATGCCCAGCAACGCTCCCACCGTCACCACGCCGGTGCCGCCGATGCCGGTGATCACGATGCCGTAAGGCTCGCCCCCCAGCTTGGGCAATTCAGGGTCCGGCAAATCGGCAAAGGCGACCTTGCCTGCCAAGGGCGCTCGCTTCCTGGGCCTGGCCCCGATCACCGAAACGAAGCTGGGGCAGAAGCCTTTGACGCAGGAATAATCCTTGTTGCAGGAAGATTGGTCGATGGCCCGCTTGCGCCCATATTCGGTCTCGACCGGAACCACGGAAACGCAGTTCGATATCTCGCCGCAATCGCCGCAGCCCTCGCAGATGCGCTCGTTGATCACCAAACGTTGTTCGGGATCGGCCAATTTGCCGCGCTTCCTGCGCCTGCGCTTTTCGGCCGCGCAGGTCTGGTCGTAGATCAGAACGCTGACCCCCGGCCAGTCGCGCAACTCGCGCTGCACCTGATCCAGATAGTCGCGATGATGAAAACTTGTACCCGGCGGAAAACTTTCGCCGATCGGATATTTGTGCGGCTCGTCGCTGACGATGGCGATGCGCGCCACCCCTTCGGCCTCAACCTGCCTGGCCAATTGCGGCACGCTCATCTGGCCGTCGAGCGGCTGTCCGCCGGTCATCGCCACCGCGTCGTTGTAAAGAATTTTGTAGGTGATGTTGACGCCCGCCGAAATCGCGGCGCGCAGGGCCAGAATGCCGGAATGGAAATAGGTGCCGTCGCCCAGATTCTGAAAAACATGCTTGGTTTCTGTAAAGGGCGCCTGGCCGATCCAGGTAGCACCCTCGCCGCCCATCTGGGTGAAGGTTTCGGTCTTGCGGTCCATCCAGGTCGCCATGTAATGGCAGCCGATGCCCGCCAGCGCGCGCGATCCTTCCGGCACCCGGGTCGAGGTGTTGTGCGGACAGCCCGAGCAGAAATAAGGCAGGCGGGCCATTTGGTGCGTGGGATGGCTAAGGCTGTCTTCCTTGGCCTTCAGCCAGTCCAGGCGCTCCTTGATGACGGGGCTGGTCATGAAGCGGTCGATGCGGGCGGCGATCACCTTGGCGATCTCGGCGGGCGACAATTCGCCGTTCGAGGCCAGCAGCCATTTTCCTTCCTCGTCGTATTTGCCGATCACGCGCGGACGCACATCCTCGCGCCAATTGTAAAGCTGCTCCTTTAGCTGATTTTCGATCAGGGGCCGCTTTTCCTCGACGACCAGAATCTCTTCCAGCCCTTCTGCGAAATGGCGAATGCCCTCGCGCTCCAACGGCCAGACCATCCCCACCTTGTAAAGACGAAGGCCGATTTCAGAGGCAAGCTGGTCGTCGATGCCCAGATCGTCAAGTGCTTGGCGCACATCCAGATAGGCCTTGCCGGTGGCGACGATGCCCAGCCTGGGTTCCTTGCAGTCGATGACGGTACGATCGATCCGATTGGCCCGCGCGAAGGCCAGCGCCGCGTCCAGCTTATAACGCATGAGGCGCGATTCTTGGTCCAGCACCTTGTCGGGCCAGCGGATATGCAGCCCGCCCGGCGGCATGTCGAAATCGGGGATGACGAATGACAGGCGCAAGGGATCGATCTGCACCGAGGCCGAACTGTCCACCGTTTCGGCGATGGTCTTCATCGCCACCCATAGACCGGCAAAGCGCGACATGGCGATGCCGAACAGGCCGTAATCCAGAATCTCCTGCACGCCCGCCGGATGCAGCACCGGAATCATGGCGTCCATGAAGGCGTAATCGGATTGATGGGCGGCGGTCGAGGATTTGGCGGCATGGTCGTCGCCCGCCAGCGCCAGCACGCCGCCATGCTGGCTGGTGCCCGCATTGTTGCCATGCTTGAAGACGTCGCCCGAGCGATCGACGCCCGGCCCCTTGCCGTACCAGATGGCGAACACGCCGTCATATTTGGCGCCTTCGAACAGATTGACCTGCTGCGTGCCCCAGCAAGCGGTGGCGGCCAGATCCTCGTTGACGCCGGGCTGGAAATGAATGTGCTGGGATTTCAGAAATTTCTTGGCCGACCACAATTCCTTGTCGAAACCGCCCAAGGGCGAGCCGCGATAGCCCGAGATGAAACCTGCGGTGTTGAGGCCCTGGGCCAAATCCCTGGCCCGCTGCATCATGGGCAGGCGCACCAGGGCTTGGGTGCCGGTCAAAAAAACCCGGCCCCGTTCCTGGGTATATTTGTCCTCTAAGGTGACGTTGGCGATATGCACGGCGCAGCCTCCCGGCGGCTTTTTCTGTCTTTACCTTACGTTACGTTATGGGGGCGAGGCGGGGCCTTGTCTATGCCCAGCGGGCGGGCGGGCGCAAAAAGACAGGACCGTTCCCGCAACTTGACGCCCGCGCACGCCCCTTGCGCCGCCGATCAGGCCTTTGGGAATAAAATTACCGGGGATTTTTGTTGCGGTGCAATATGTTAGGAGCCATCACAGAGCGGGTGGCCTGCTTAATGCGCCTTGTTTGACGAAGGGGCTGGGCAGGGAACTTCTCTTCCTTCGGACAGCGCCTTCAGCCAGTCGCGGACCCGCTCGTGCGAGACCACGCGGCCACGCTTGACCGATTCGCGTGCCCTCTCGATGGCGGCTCGAAGCAATTCGGTCTCCTGATCGTCGACAGTTGGCAAGGTCGGGGCGGTAGTTTTCATGACTTCATCGTTGCGAAATTGGAGGGTTTTGTCGAGTTGATACATTTGCCAGAAGTGATAATATCAGGCATATGCAACCGTAACATGTTGAGTCCCATGTCAAATCCGATCAAGCACGAAGCCCCGCCTCCAGATGAAAAAGACCCCTGGGGTGACGATAAACTTGAACGGAAGAAAGACGCAGAATTTCTAACCCCCATTTTGCTTGGCGTCCACCAACCATTCGTCATCGGCCTCTATTCCGGATATGGCACCGGCAAAACGCATTTTATCCGGCGCTGGATGTGCCACCTCAAGGGCCAATACGATCTTGAGAGCATTTACTTCAACGCCTGGGAAACAGATTTTTCGCAAGAACCATTGTTTGCCTTCATGGATGTAATAAACGAAGAATTTCTACGCTTGTCTGGCCCAAACAAAAAGCGGGTAGCGACAGTTGCAGAATGGACAAAGGCAGCTCTGCGGCACGTCGCCCCAATCGCGGTGAAAGCTACGGCGAAGCACCTTATCGGAGATGAAGCCATCAAAGAGATTGCTGATTTTACCAATACCAACGCCACAGAAGCACTGGGTAAATGGGCTGAAGCAGGACTTAGCGCGCAAGCAGGCGCACGAACGGGAATGAGCAAGTTCAGAAGTGAGCTTGAGAAAATTGTTCAAAAATTGATTGGAAAGAATCAGGGAGGCACCTCCCGCAAGATCGTCGTGTTTATTGACGATCTCGACCGCTGCCGCCCGACATATGCTGTTCAAATCCTAGAAACAATCAAACACTTTTTCAGCGTTCAAGGCCTTGTCTTCGTTCTTGCTGTCGATGACGAACAGCTCAGTAGCGTTTTGAAAGTTGTTTACGGGCATGACATCAATGCTGACGGCTATCTGAGGCGCATGATCGACTGGCGATTCCGTCTACCCAAACCGTCTGCCATTCAGTACGTGGATTATCTTGCCGACAAGTATCTCGAGCCTGAAGCCGATATAACGAATCGGTTCATCTTCTTTGCCGATTTTGCACAGGCTTTTGGATTTTCATTGCGCCAACAGGAGCAGGCGCTCAATGAGATTTTTTTGGCTCGACATAGCAGCAAAGATGGTCTCGATACTCTGACATTGATGGCCATTGAAATGGTGGTAGCAACGCGAATGAAGTGGCCTGATTATTTTCCGCCGCATGACAAAAGTATCCACGCTAAGGACGGCATGCTTCATCAAGCCGGGGAGTTGCTTGGAAAGCAAAATTTGACATATCTTGGCACTAAGCACATTGGCTCATTTTTATTAGATTATATTTTCAAGCCCTACAGACCAGGTGAATCTGGAAACGCTATCAACGCCAAGAGGCATCAAATTCTGAGCAATGAAATTCCTTGTCCCAATCGGACCATCCCCCTTGAAATCATCGAAAAAATCCACGCTGAACTTACAGTTCATCCACACCGACACAATCAGGTCAATGATTCGCCCCCGTCCATCCACGCATTAAAGCGACTGGGGCAGGCGTCGGCTTATTTGTGAGAGTCTAACCCACTTCCGCCTGCGTCACCGACAGGCGCATGCCCAGCACATTCAGCACGGCAAGCAGGGTTTTCAGATTCGGATTTCCTTTGGCCGACAAGGATCGATACAGCGATTCCCGGCTGACCCCCGCTTCTGCCGCCACCGCGCCCAAGCCGCCGTGGGCCTCGGCCACCGTGCGCAGCGCCAGCAATCCGGCGGCGCGATCCTCCGGGTTGTTCAAAGATTCCAACGCCGCCTTCAGATATTCCACCGCCAGACCGTGATCGACGCGCATCTCGCCGACTTCTTGGTCATGGTGGGAAGTTGCGGCTTTGATTTTCCTTGGCATGGCAAGAATGTAACTTAAAAGCTACAAATGGGCAAGTCCCCCTTCTCCTACCCCCTCTATCCGCATCCCCTCAACTTCCCCCCTTTCGCGCAAGGCGCTCGTCGGTTATAGAGGGCGGGCATTTTGGGATAGGCCATGACTGTTCTCATCACCGGCGGCGCCGGATTCATCGGATCGACCTTGTCGCGGGCGCTTTTGGCCCGGGGCGACAGCGTCATCGGCGTCGACAACCTCGATTCCTATTACGACGTCAGCTTGAAGCAGGCTCGCATCGATACGCTGACCGGCAACAAGAACTACGCCTTCCATAAGCTGGACATCGCCGACCGCGAAGCCATGCAGGCTTTGTTCAAGTCGCGCCCCGACATCGACCGGGTGGTCAATCTGGCGGCGCAGGCGGGTGTGCGCTATTCGCTGGTCAATCCTTACGCCTACACCCATTCCAATGTAGAAGGGTTCCTGGTCGTGCTGGAATGCTGCCGCGCCCAGCCCAAGCTCAAGCATCTGGTCTATGCCAGTTCATCCTCGGTCTATGGCGGCAACAAGAAAATGCCTTTCTCGACCGAAGACCGGGTCGACAATCCCATTTCGATGTACGCCGCCACCAAGAAGGCCAACGAGCTGATGGCGCACACCTACAGCCATCTCTACCGCCTGCCCACCACGGGGCTTCGCTATTTCACGGTGTACGGCCCCTGGGGCCGCCCCGACATGGCGGCCTGCATCTTCGCCAAGGCGATCTTGGAAGACAGGCCGATCCCGGTTTTCAACAATGGCGACATGCGCCGCGACTTCACCTATATCGACGACATCGTGGCGGGCACCATCGCCGTTCTCGACCGCCCGCCGCAGCAAGGGCTTGAAGGCGAGGCGCCCTACAATGTCTACAATATCGGCAACAACAATTCCGAACCCCTGATGCGCTTCATTCAATTGATCGAGCAGGCGCTGGGCAAAACGGCGGCCATCGATTTCCTGCCCATGCAGCCGGGCGATGTGCGCGAAACCTATGCCGACATCGACGCCATTCAGAAGGACTGCGGCTATCAGCCCAAGACCACCATCGACGAGGGCATTCCCAAATTCATCGACTGGTATCGCGGCTTTTACAAAGTCTGACGCCAGCGGACGGCCGCCCGCCCGGTCGTCAGACCATCAAGTCCTACAGCTTCGCCAATTCATCCAAGCAGCGCTGCACCTCGCCCGACGGCGTTTCGATCTTGGCGATCTCGTCGATGGCACCCTCGAAATCGCCCGCATTGTATTTGCGCACCGCCTCGATGCCGTGCTTGTGCACTTCGGCATGCGGCTCCAGCATGGCGCGGTAGGCCGGGTGATTCCTGACCTTGGCGTCGGCGACGCCTTCGTACCATTTGCCCAACCGGCAGGTTTGGTGGCTGGACAGTTCGTTGGCGTTCAGCTTGAGCCTTCCGGCCACCATCTCGGCCAGCTTGCGCCGCCAGATCATGTGGTCGTTCTTGGCCAGATGCACGACCTTGTTGCCGGTTTCCAACTTGGCCATTTCGGCCAGCATGGAATCCAGCTTCTCGTTGCCCTTGCCCGACACTTCCAGCAGGGCCGTGATGGCTTCCGAATCCTTGTTCGAGATCGAGGAAATCTCGTCGAGATTCTTGGCGATCTCGGCCGCAGCGATGCGCTGCTGGCCCAGATTGCTGGCAATGTCTTGCATCATGCTGGTGACGTCTTTGATTTCCTTCTCGACCTCTTGCATCTTGCCGACGGTCGACAGCACCACCTGCTCGCCTTCCAGCACGCGCTGGCTGCTTGAACTCATGGCGGTGGTGATGGCGTCCGATTCCTCTTTCAGGGTCTGTATGCGCTTCCTGATGTCCAAGGTGGCCGACGCCGTCTGATTGGCCAGCGTCTTCACCTCATGGGCCACCACGGCGAATCCCTTGCCCGCATCACCCGCCCTGGCGGCTTCGATGGTGGCGTTCAGCGCCAGGATGTTGGTTTGCTTGGCGATCATTTCGATCTGATCGATGATCGAGCCGATGCGGGCCGAGGCATCGGCCAAGCGCTCGACGCTTTGCGACGCCTCGTTGACCGTCTCGACGATGGCATGCACCGCTTGAGCCGCGTGTTGCGCCTCGCTTGCCCCTTCCATCGTCAATCCCTTCACGCGTTCGGCATTGCCCGCCACCAGTTCCGAGGTGCGGCTGATCGCCAGCACGCCCGCCACCAATTCCTCGGTGGCGCTGGAAATGGTGGTGGTGCGCTTGGACAGGTCGCGCACGCTGCGCATGGTCTCGACGGCGCGGGTCACCACGTCGTTCATGCAAACCGCCACCTGCACCGTATCGACCAGCGCCTTGCCGTCCTTGCTTTCCAGATGTCGTACCAGCCCTGCCAGCTTGCCCAACCCTTCGCCGCCATTCTCCAGCAGCGTCAGAAAGGCGCCCTTGACGATCTGTTCAACCACGAGATCAATGTCGGTCGCGTCATTGGCGGGCGCTGCGGCGCTTGCTGCATTTGATGGCAGGGCTGCGGAATTGGAAAACAATGCCATGGAAGCACCCTATTCGATGGTGAACAGCTTGGAGAGCTTGGCGATCTGAACCATATGATCGACCTGGCCTGCCGGGCGGCGCAACACGACTTCGCGGTCGCGATGCTCGACGGCGTCCTTAACGATCAAGAGCATGCCGACGCCAAAGGAATCGATGAAGTCCAAAGCGGACAGATCGATGACGAGGCGACGGTATTCGTCCGCGTTGGTCTTTTTCAAGATTTCACGAAAGATCTTGTGATCGGAAAAAGTCATCCGGCCTTTCAGCGCATAGACCAAATCGCTGCCCAACTTCTGCTCGGAATAGTCCATTCAGCCTCCTGGAGGAACCGGCTCAAGCGAGAATCGCTCATGATAGTTCATGAATAAAGTGGAATATAACGCAACTGGCAAGCAAATCATTTATTTTCAAACGATTTTTCATATTTTCGCCACATGATCCTTGTGGATATGGGTGGTTATAGCCCCACTCCGTCGGGTCTTGCCAGCTAGACAAACGGGTTGGCTTGTGTTTCTTCCAAACTCCACCTATGTGATCATGACGGCGCTCTGGAGGCCAACCGATGCCCATCTGCGGTCAAGACACGATGAAAGCCCGCCGCTCCCTGTCCGTCGAGGGCGAGAGCTACGACTATTTCAGCCTGAACGAAGCGGGATTGGGCGATGTCTTGCGCCTGCCCTTCTCGATCAAAGTGTTGCTGGAGAACCTGCTGCGCTTCGAAGATGGGCGCACGGTCACGGTAGAGGACGTGAAGGCGCTGGCCGACTGGCAGGCCAACCGTGGCAAAACCGAGCGCGAGATCGCCTTTCGTCCGGCCCGCGTCTTGATGCAAGATTTCACCGGCGTTCCGGCGGTGGTCGATCTGGCCGCCATGCGCGACGCCATGGCCAAGCTGGGCGGCGACCCCAAGAAGATCAACCCGCTGGTGCCGGTCGATCTGGTGATCGACCACTCCGTGATGGTCGATTTCTACGCGACCAAAAACGCGCTGATGCAAAACACGGCGCTGGAGTTCGAACGCAACGCCGAACGCTACGCTTTCCTGCGCTGGGGCCAGCAGGCCTTCGACAATTTCCGCGTCGTGCCGCCGGGTACCGGCATTTGCCACCAGGTGAATTGCGAATATCTGGCGCAACTGGCTTGGCTGGGCAAGGACGAGCAGGGCCGCAAGGTCGTTTATCCCGATACGCTGGTCGGCACCGATTCGCACACCACCATGGTCAACGGCATGGCGGTGCTGGGCTGGGGTGTAGGCGGCATCGAAGCCGAGGCGGCCATGCTGGGCCAGCCGGTGTCGATGCTGATCCCCGAGGTGGTGGGTTTCAAGCTGACCGGCGCACTCAAGGAAGGGCTGACCGCCACCGATCTGGTGCTGACCATCACGCAGATGCTGAGAAAGCAGGGCGTGGTCGGCAAATTCGTCGAATTCTTCGGCCCCGGCCTCGATGCGCTGGGGCTGGCCGACCGGCTGACCATCGCCAACATGGCCCCGGAATACGGGGCCACCTGCGGCTTCTTTCCCATCGATGCCGAGACCATCCGCTATCTGACCCTGACGGCGCGCGATCCGCATCGCGTGCGCCTCGTCGAAGCCTATGCCAAAGCGCAGGGCCTGTGGCGCGACCAGACCACCGCCGATCCCCTGTTTACCGACGTGATGGAGCTGGATCTTGGCGCCGTAGAACCCTCGCTGGCCGGACCCAAGCGCCCGCAAGACCGCGTGGCCCTGTCCAAGGCCAAGCAGGGTTTTGCCGAAGCGCTGCCCCTGATCGCCCCCCAGGCCAAGGTGGAGGCGAAGGCCGCCTTGTCGGACGGGCGGGGAAAGATCGGACATGGCGACGTGGTGATCGCCGCAATTACTTCTTGCACCAACACCTCGAATCCCAATGTGCTGATGGCGGCGGGCCTGCTGGCCAAGAAGGCCGTGTTGAAGGGTCTGTCCAGAAAGCCCTGGGTCAAAACGTCGCTGGCGCCTGGGTCGCAAGTAGTGGCCGATTATCTTGAAGTGGCCGGCTTGCAACGCCACCTTGACGCGCTGGGCTTCAACATCGCGGGTTTCGGCTGCACCACCTGCATCGGCAATTCAGGCCCCCTGGACGCGCCCATCGCCGAGGCGGTGGACGCCAACAATCTGGTGGTGGCCGCCGTGCTGTCGGGCAATCGCAATTTCGAAGGCCGCATCAGCCCGCATGTGAAGGCCAATTACCTGACCAGCCCGCCCCTGGTGGTGGCCTACGCCATCGCGGGCACCATGAATATCGATCTGACTTGCGAGCCTTTGGGCCTGGACACCAAAGGACAGCCGGTGTTCTTGAAGGACATCTGGCCCTCGGGCGCGGAGATTCGCCAAGCTATCGAAGGCGCAGTATCCGCCGAAGGCTATCGCCGACGCTATGCCGACGTGTTCAAAGGCACCAAGGATTGGCAGGCCATTCATGCCGCGACCAGCCAAACCTACGCCTGGGACGACGCATCCACCTATATCCAGAATCCGCCCTATTTCGTGGGCATGGACAAAGAGCCGCCCAAGGGATTCGCCGACATCGCCAAGGCCCGTCCGCTGGCCATCCTGGGCGATTCCATCACCACCGACCATATCAGCCCGGCTGGCAACATCAAGAAAGCGACGCCCGCCGGCCAGTATCTGAACCTGCGCGGCGTCGAGCAGAAGGATTTCAATTCCTATGGCGCCAGAAGGGGCAGCCATGACGTGATGATGCGCGGCACCTTCGCCAATGTGCGCATCAAGAACGAGATGGCGCCCGGCACCGAAGGCGGCGTGACCCGCTTCATGCCCTCGGGCGAAGAGATGTTCATTTACGACGCCGCCATGAAATACAAAGCGCTGGGCGTGCCGCTGATCGTGGTGGCGGGCAAGGAATACGGCACCGGATCAAGCCGCGACTGGGCGGCCAAAGGCACCAATCTGTTGGGCGTGAAGGCCGTGCTGGCCGAAAGTTTCGAGCGCATCCACCGCTCGAACTTGGTCGGCATGGGCGTGTTGCCCTTGCAGTTCAAGCCGGGCCAGGACCGCAAGAGCCTGAAACTGGACGGCAGCGAAATTTTCGCCATCACCGGCATCAAGGCTGGCATTACGCCCAAGCAGGACGTCACCGTCGCCGTCACCCGCGCCGACGGATCGACGCAGGAATTCCAAGCCATCTTGCGCATCGATACCGGCGACGAAGTTTCCTATTTCCGACACGGAGGGATACTTCCCTTCGTGCTGCGCACTTTGGTGTAGAGCCTTAAAACCTGCCCAAGTGACGCGCCGGGGATCCCCGGAGGCCCGCCCGCCTCCGGGGATTTTCTTTGGGGGGCATGACAATGGGGGCCGATGTAGTTATAGTCTTAACGGTTGACCAAGGAAAATTGAGATGTCGCCAAGCACCCAGGCATTGATCGAGAAAATCGAGGCCCTGCCCGCCGACCGGTTGGCCGAGGTCGAGGATTTCGTCGATTTCATCCGCTCGCGCGACCAGGACCGGCAGCTTTCCCGTGCCGCCGTCAAAGCCAGCGCCAAATCCTTCGACAGCGTCTGGAACAACCCGGAAGACGACGTTTACGATTCAGTTTAGTGATTTGCGTCATGGCCGGGCTTGACCCGGCCATCCACAATGAAGTCCGTTATCGAAATACATCCTGCCGATGCTTCTCGAAATAGCTCTTCACGGCAAATCCCATTTCGAAATCAATATACTTATTTAGCATTGTCGATGTGCCATCCTTAAAAGTTACTCGGCACAGCGCCAAAAATGGTCCGTAAGCGGACGTTCTCACTCCAATGAGCTCTCCCACACGAGAGGCGACGTAAATTTTATTTCCCCAATAATGGCCAAAGAAGAACTCCGCCTTTTCAATGTCTGAGTAATCACCGCTCTTATGCCTGATAAGATAAATAAAAATGTCATATTCCTGCCCATCACTTTTTGATGGTTCGAGAACATAACTTATAAAATAACCTCGAGATGATACGTAAACTGCATTTCTTGTCTCCGACCAGTCTTCTGGCGTCGATGAAGAGGGGGTTTTATCCGTTGAGCCATTTGTTCCAGGCCGAGCAAATTCTAACCGCTCAAGCTCGGGCCTTTGCGCTTCAAGAAAATGCGCCTCGTTTTTGAAATCGGAAGGCGCGTAAAGTTTTCTGTGATGAGTGCTTACAAGCCACGCAAAGACCCCCAGCACAACAGCCGGGAAGAGGACCATGAACCAAATGATTGGCATTCTCTCTGCTGCCTGAAGATAGCTTGAGGCACCAACCACAAGGCAGGCAAATCCGTAAATCAGGACAATGAACAAGGCTATGATACCCAAGGGATTTTTGGCTAATCCCTGAGCGACATCTCCAAATTCTTTAATAGGGGTGCTCACTATCCTCTCTCCCGTCATGGCCGGGTTTGACCCGGCCATCTACGCGCTGGTTGCGACAAGACGGCGAATCATTCTACGATTAGCATATGCAAGGCGGATATGTCTACATCATGACCAGCAGCCCGAACGGGACGCCTTATGTCGGTGTCACGAGCAATCTGCCGCGCAGGGCTTGGGAACATCGCGAAGGCATGGCCGACGGCTTTGCAAAAAGCATGACTTAACGCGCCTTGTCTATGCCGAACGCCACGACGACATCCAGACGGCCCTTCAACGTGAAAAGAACATGAAGCATTGGCCGCGCGCCTGGAAAGTCCGGCTGATTTTGGATTCTAAACCGGCCTGGGACGATTTATATGGTCGATTGTCTTAAGTTCGTGGATGGCCGGGTCAAGCCCGGCCATGACGGTAGAGGGGGGCTGCTTTTTCGAGATGGTCCTTCCGCCCACGCACTTTTGATGCTATTGTGTACACCTGCATCAAGGAGCATCGCATGTCCGCCACCGTCCCTGTGACCGTTCGGGTTTCCGTCGAAGTCAACGAGAAGCTGGAGCAATTGGCCAAGGCCACAAGACGCAGCAAGTCGTGGTTGGCCAGCGAGGCCATCGGTGGTTTCGTCAAATCCGAAAGCGACTATCTGGCCGCCGTCGATGAGGGGCGCCAAGCCGCTCGAGCAGGCCGCACCATTCCTCATGAAGAAATGCGGGCATGGCTACTCTCCTGGGGCACGGATCATGAATTGCCCCCGCCCAAGGTCGGATGAAGAAATATCGGATCATCTGGACGGAACCTGCCGCCACGGATCTGGAAGCCCTCCATCATTTTATAGCGCTGGACGATCCAAGAGCCGCCCAGCGGGTCGCTGCGGAAATAGTCCAAAGGACCAGCCAGCTTGACGCCATGCCGCTGCGAGGCCGCCCAGGCCGCGACCCCTTGACGCGAGAGCTGGTCTTAAGCGGGTGGCCCTGGATCGTCGTCTACGAAATCGTGCAAGACGAGGTTCAGATTTTGCGCGTCTTCCACGCCGCCCAAGACAGAATGGACGAGGACGCCCCCTCATGATGGCCGTGTCGCATGTGGTGATCGGCGCCAGCCTGTGGGCGGGCGTGGCTTACGCCAGCGGCCAGCCCGCCGAACCCGCCGCCCTGGGGCTGGCCGCCCTGGGATCGTTGCTGCCCGACATCGACCATCCCCAATCCTGGGCGGGCAGGCGCATGGCCCTGATTTCCATCCCCTTGGCCGCCCTGATCGGGCATCGGGGCGTCACCCATTCCCTGCTGGCCGTGGCGGCCTTCGCCCTTATTCTGGCTCTGTTCGGCCCCGGCCATCTGGCCGCCCCCCTGGCAGTGGGATATCTGTCGCATCTGCTGGCCGACAGCCTGACCTTGTCGGGCATTCCCCTGGCTTGGCCCAGCAAGCAGGCCTACGGATTGCGCTTGGTTCGCACCGGCAGTTTGGCCGAGATCGCCCTGATCGGCGCGTTGGGGGCCGGGCTGGCCGCCGCGGGGGCCGAAACGGGCGATCTGGCCAAGGCCGGAAAGGCCTTTAAAGAGGTCTTGAGGGCCGTGGAATCCCGTTGACAAGGGCGAAACCCAAGACTATGTTCCGCCCTCTCGTGGCGAACAGGGTTTGCCGCGCATACTTATTTTGACAGGTGGGTCATGTTCGCAGTGGTCAAGACGGGCGGCAAGCAGTACCGGGTCGCCGAAAACGACATCATCACCGTGGAAAAGCTGGTTGGCGAGCCGGGTACGGTCCTTACGCTGGATCAGGTTTTGATGGCGGGCGGCAAGGTGGGCAGGCCGTTGCTGGCGGGCGCTTCGGTTTCGGCCGAGATCGTCGAGCAGACGCGCGGACCCAAGCTGATCGTCTTCAAGAAGCGCAGGCGCAAAAGCTCGCGCCGCAAGAACGGTCATCGCCAGGATCTGACGACGATCAAGATCACCGGCATCAAGGCCTAAGCGCCTTTCGGAGGATTTAGAGATGGCACATAAAAAGGCAGGCGGCAGCTCACGCAACGGCCGCGATTCGAACGCCCAGCGCCTGGGCGTCAAGCGTTTCGGCGGTCAGGCGGTTCTGGCCGGCAATATCCTGGTTCGCCAGCGCGGCACCCAGTTCCATCCGGGCGCCAATGTCGGCATCGGCAAGGATCACACCTTGTTCGCGCTGATCAACGGCAAGGTGGGTTTCGCCACCGGCATCAAGGGCCGCACTTTCGTGTCGGTCGAGAGCGCCGAGTAACAGCGAACGCCTTATAGTTCTGCGAAGGGGAAGGCGCCGCCTTCCCCTTTTTGCTTTCTGGAAATAGACTGTCGCCATGAAATTCCTAGACGAGTGCAAGATCTATCTGCAAAGCGGCGACGGCGGCGCTGGCGCCTGCTCGTTTCGGCGCGAGCGCTTCATCGAATTCGGCGGACCCGATGGCGGCAACGGCGGCAAGGGCGGCGACATCACCTTCGTCGGCCACCAGAACCTCAACACCCTGATCGATTTTCGCTATCGCCAGCATTTCAAGGCCGAGAAGGGCCATCACGGCATGGGCCGCAACCGCACCGGGGCCGACGGCGACGGGCTGGAAATCGCGGTGCCGATCGGCACGCAGATCCTGACCGAGGACAAGGAAGAGGTGCTGGCCGACGTCACCGAGGACGGCCAGCGCGTGCTGTTGCTGCAAGGAGGCGACGGCGGGTTCGGCAACATGCATTTCAAAAGCTCGACCAATCAAGCGCCCAGGCGCGCCGACGACGGCTGGCCGGGCAAGGAAATGTGGGTCTGGCTGCGCCTGAAATTGATCGCCGACGTGGGGCTGGTGGGTCTGCCCAATGCGGGCAAATCCACCTTCCTGGCCGCCGTCACCCATGCCAGACCCAAGATCGCCGCCTATCCCTTCACCACCTTGCATCCCAATCTGGGCGTGGCCTATGTCGATGAGCGCGAATTCGTGATCGCCGACATTCCCGGCCTGATCGAAGGCGCTCACGAAGGGGCCGGGCTGGGCGACCGTTTCCTGGGCCATGTCGAACGCTGCCGGGTGCTTTTGCATCTGGTCGACGCCACCGAGGAAGACGTAGCCGCCAGTTGGCGCACGGTCAGGCGCGAGCTGAAGGCCTATGGCAACGGGTTGGACAAGAAAATCGAGATCACGGCGCTCAACAAGATCGACGCCCTGACTCCCGAAGAGATCGCCGCCAAACAGGCCCAGTTGAAGAAGGCGACAAGGCGCGCCGTCCATCCCATTTCCGGCGTCTCAAGCGAAGGCGTGAAGGACGTGCTGCGCATCTTGGACCAGACCATTCAGAAGGCCAAGGGGAAGGGTTCGGAAAAATGAAGGCCAACCCCTTGCGCGCTGCGAAACGCGTGGTGGTGAAAATCGGCTCGTCGCTGCTGGTCGACGAGAATAGCGGCCATGTGCGGCGCAAATGGCTGGAAACCCTGGCCGACGACATTGCGGCCCTTCGGCAAAAGGGTGCTGACGTCATCGTGGTGACGTCGGGCGCCATCGCGGTCGGCAGGCGGCCCCTGGGCTTGAAGCCCGGTCCCTTGCGCCTTGATGAAAAACAGGCCGCCGCCGCCGCCGGACAGATCCGTTTGGCCCACGCCTATCAAGAAGCGCTGGCCAGGCACAATATCGTGGCGGCCCAGGTGTTGCTGACGCTGGAAGACAGCGAGAACCGCAACCGCTACCTCAACGCCCGCAATACGCTGATCACCCTGCTGGCCCAGGGCGCCGTGCCGGTCATCAACGAAAACGACACCGTGGCCACCCAGGAAATCCGCTTTGGCGACAACGACCGCTTGGCGGCGCGCGTGGCCGAAATGACGGGTGCTGACGTGCTGGTGCTGTTTTCGGACATCGATGGGCTTTACACCAATGATCCGCGCAAGCAGCCGGACGCCGAATTCCTGGCGGAAATCCGCGAAATCACCCCCAAGATCGAATCCATGGCGGGCAGCGTGGGATCAAGCGTCGGTTCGGGCGGCATGGTTACCAAGCTGATCGCGGCCAAGATCGCCATGGGGGCAGGCTGCAAGATGGCGATCGGGTTGGGCGATGCGCTCAATCCCTTGTCCAGGCTTGAGAACGGCGGACGCTGCACTTGGTTCATTCCGCAATCGGAACCCAGGCAGGCCCGCAAAAGCTGGATCGCGGGCGCATTGTCGGTTTCGGGCACGCTGGTGTTGGACGACGGCGCGGTGGCGGCCCTGTCCAAGGGGCGGTCCTTGCTGCCGGCCGGCGTGGTGCAGGTCGATGGACAGTTCCAGAAGGGCGATTGCGTGGCCTTCGCCGACAAGAAGGGGCATGTGCTGGGACGCGGGCTGGTGGCTTACGGCGCCGACGAAGCCAAGCGGATTGCCGGGCGCCAAAGCGGCGAGATCGAGGCCATTCTTGGCTATCGGGGCAAGGAAGAACTGGTCCACCGCGACGATCTGGTGGTGGAATAGTTATTTAGGGTTCCTCGCCGTTTCATGTGGATTTGCCAATCCTTCAGAGGCCAGTAAACATATCGTCATGCCCGGCCTTGAGCCGGGCATCCACGCCTTGCCTTCTGATGCTTATGTAAGAAAATCGTGGATGGCCGGGTCAAGCCCGGCCATGACGGATTGAAACATCCGACAAATTCCACTTCCAACGTCGAAGGGTCTTGTTTAGCTGCGCTCCGACCCCGGCAGCATCACGTCGTCGTCCGAGAAGGTGCAACGCGCCTTGCCGGTGCTTTTCGACTTGTACATGCGCTGATCGGCCAGTTCCACCAGTTGCGGCCAGTCCTGCACGCCGTCGCGGATGCGTTCCGCCACGCCGATGCTGGCCGTCACCGGACCGTCGCCGCCGGGCCGGTCGCCCAACCATTCCTGCATGACGCGCTGAAGCGCTATGCGCGCACCTTGCGGGTCGGCCCCCATCATCACCACCAGAAACTCCTCGCCGCCCCAGCGGATGACGGAATCGCCCTGGCGCAGCAAACGCCCCAGCTTTTGCGACGCCACGCGCAGCACGCGGTCGCCTTCGTCATGGCCGTGCACGTCGTTGACGCTTTTGAAATTGTCGATGTCGAAGAAGGCCAGGGTCATGGGCAGACCGCGATCAAGACTGTCCTTGAACTGGCTGTCCAGCAGTTCCATGCCGCTGCGTCTTGTGAAGGCGCCGGTCAGCGTGTCGTGGCTGGCGCGTTTCAGAAGGGCGATCATGTAATGCAGCTGAATCATTCCGGCGAAGGCATAGATGCCCAGGATGACCGCCAGAACCCACAGCGTGGTCAGTTCACGCGTCCAGTCAAAACGCCCGGCCACCACCGGCCCCAGCGCCGCCAGTCCCAGAACCACCAAGGCGAACAGCAGCCCTTCCGACACCACAAGCGGATAGACGGAAAGACCGGCCAGCACGATGAAAGGCAGGGCGTCGTAAAGCCTGGCGTTGATCAGCGCCAATCCCGTCAGCTCGACGCCTTGGAAGACGAATTGCGCCGCCAGAAAAAAACTGAGCGGGATGGACAGGATAAGGGCCAGCACCGCCAACGCGCCCGCGAGGTTCCATTCGCGCCTGGGCGGCAGGGCCACGAAGGCGAACACCACCGAGGCGATCAAACGGATGACCGCCAGATACCCCCATTCCGGCCAGGGCAAGGTGATGGCGTCAAGCGCGATCCACAACAAGGTCAGGACCGAGAAAGCGCCCGCCACCATGCGGGTGCGCAACAAGATCGCTTCCACCCGATGGCGGGTCAGATAGGTCGAATGTCCCTGAGCGAACAGCACGTCGGGCAACTGCGTGCGCGCATATTGCAGCGCCGCCGACTTAAGCGCTTGCAACCCGCCCACCCCCTGTTTGCTGTTTCGATGCCTATTATCCCGCATCCCGTTTTCCGGTGTCTTGTTATCAGGTTGATCGCCCATTCCCCTCAGACTAGACTATTTTTAACTTGGAAACCAGCGCGTTGGTCTTGACGGCGGTCAACATCCCGCTCCTTGCGGATGATTTTGTCCAGCCATTTCCACCACCCGGCTTCCTTCCCTGTGCCGCAACCCCGCCGAGGCGCTGATGCCTTGAAAATTATGAAACGATAACTCTTTTCTTCTGCCCAAGCGTCATTATAGTGTCCCCGGGTGAATAATATGGGGGTGTCGGGACCATGGAGTATCCCGAGAAATTCGAGCAAGCCATGTCCTATGCCGGACAGGCGGTGGAGTTGATGAAGTCGCACCAGGTGCCGCCGCACCCGGGCAATTTCGCGATCTGGTACACCTATGTTTCGGGCAATTACCCCGACCTTCGTCGCGCCGTCGACATCCTGATCAGCAAC
This sequence comes from Alphaproteobacteria bacterium, assembly GCA_015231795.1. Classification (NCBI taxonomy): domain Bacteria; kingdom Pseudomonadati; phylum Pseudomonadota; class Alphaproteobacteria; species Alphaproteobacteria bacterium. The sequence continues at coordinate 134,838 of JADGAX010000005.1, forward strand.
AAGATGGATTTCGACGAGAAGGTGCTGATGGACCTTCGCCAGAAATTCTTCGGCCATGAGAACGAAAGCCAAGCCCTGCACAAGGCGACCCAGCGCATCGAAGTCATGCTGGGCCAGATGATGGGCGTGCTGGGCAACGCGGTTCAGGGGGCGAACAGTTACGGCGAAACGCTGAAGAGCTTCTCGGACACTTTGCAAGACAAGGACAAGCTGGGCGACATCCGGGACATGCTGAAGACGGTGATGACCGAAACGCGCTCGATCGCCGAGGCCAATCAGGAGCTTGAGGTCAAGCTGGAGACCTCGTCCAAGGAGATCAAGCAGCTGCGCGTCAATCTGGATGAAGTCAAGCGCGAGGCGATGACCGACGCGCTGACCGGCATCGCCAACCGCAAGCTGTTCGACATCGCGCTGCGCGAATCCGCCATGCAGATCATGGAAACCGGCGAGCCGCTTTGCCTGGCCATGATCGACATCGACTTCTTCAAGAAGTTCAACGACACCTACGGCCATCAGATGGGCGATCAAGTGCTGAAGCTGGTGGCCCGCACCCTGGTCGACAGCGTCAAGGGCCAGGACACGGCCGCCCGCTATGGCGGCGAGGAATTCTCGGTCATCTTCCCCAAAACCGAATTGAAAAGCGCCCTGGCCGCCGGCGAGAACATCCGCAACAACGTGGCCAACAAACAGGTGACCAACAAGCGCACCGGTCAAAGCCTGGGCCAGATCACGCTTTCGATCGGCGTGGCGGAATATGTGCTGGGCGAGCCGCTAAGCCAGTTGATCCAACGGGCCGACGAGGCGCTTTACCTGGCCAAGCGCTCGGGCCGCAACCGGGTGATGAGCCAGACCGATCTGGAACATGCCTCGTTGGAGTTGAAGCCTTAGGGGGTGGGGAAAGGGAGTCCATTGCCGTGACGTTTGCCCCGGCTATGCCCTTGGCATCCATTTGAAACAACCACATTTTTCCGGAGACATTGACAATCAACGCGTCAATTCGCATATAATGTGCACATCTCCTGTGGCCCGAAACTCCTACCTACGGTAGGAGGACCGCCCAAGGCGGTGGCGAGAGCCTAGGGCCACAGGATCCCTTTTCAACTAAGCCTGAAATTCCAGACCGTGAATCGACGTTTGCCTCGCGGCGAATCGGCATCAAGTGATGTCAGACCGGATTTACTCAATACATGGCTGGCCAAAGCGTTTTTTGCTTCCGAGGCGCCGGGAAGACTCCCATGTCCATTCTTGATCCATGCAACCGCGCCAAGTAGCACATCATTCAACTGAAGCAGATCGCTTTCCTTCGAGTCTCTGAACACCACACGCCGAAAGGGATAATCGGGGCGGGCCAATTTTTTGGCGGCGTTTCTGTTGAGAATCATCCGAAGCTCATCCAGAGATTGCCTCGTCGTTCGTTTGTCAAGATAGGCGTACAGCCGTTCGGGATAAAGGCGCGCGTGCTTATTGAGCAACTGGAAAACCATTTTCGAAAAGCCGATTTCTCTGTCTCCTTGATTGAACCGGCCATGGTCAAGACGGGCCGTGTCAATGACAAGGGCATGGAAATGCATCATATCGGCATCAGACATGGTAAAAAACGAGTCGACCACAGCCCTGTAGGTCTCGAGCTTGCCCCTGGAAACCTTGGTCCACTTCATCTCTCCATGGGGAAGAGAGGGGAGCCTTGACGCGCGGATGACGTCTACGATCCGCGAAACATTCTCCGTTCTGGCGGTGATCGCGCCGAGCACAAGAAATCTGTGCTTCGTCTGGCTGGATTCGTCCGCGTAGATATCTCTCATGTTGTGAGAAGGCCCAGAATTGCGCAATTGAACAGCATCGCAATCATGACGGCATTTCATCCACCTCGTAGACCACCGCCGTGCGCATGTCCTTGTCTTCGATGTCCTTGGTGGTCGGCACGTCATAGCGCGCCACTTCGCGCAGGCCCGACTTGGGCAGATAGTTGCGCCCCGGATCACCCAGAATGACGCGCACGCCTTGCTTGGACAAATTCAGCAGCCAAGCGAAGACGCGTTCGGCCATGGGGCGTTCGTAGCAGACGTCGCCCGCCAGAACCACATCCCAGCGATTGGCGCACCCCACCAGATCGTCCAAGCGAACCGTCACCGCGACGCCGTTGGCCTTGGCGTTGAGATCGATGGCCGCACCCGCGAAGGCGTCGATCTCGGCGGCTTCGACGGACAGAGCGCCCGCCATGGCGGCGGCCACGCCCGACACGCCGGAACCGGCGGCGAAATCCAGCACGCGCAGGCCGCGACAAGAATCCGGATGGTCCAAAAGATAGCGCGCCACCGCCTGCCCGCCCACCCAGGCGAAGGCCCAATAGGGCGGCGGCAAGCCTTCCTTTTCAAGCGTGGCTTCGGTGGCTTCCCAAAGCGGCGTCACTTGGCTGGCCAGATGCAGTTTCATCTCTGGCAGCAAGGGCGTTGGCGACAATTGCGTATTGGCCAGGACGAAGGCTTTGGGATCGCTCAAGCCAGAACCTTCCCGGCCACTATGCCCGCCAGCACCAGCCAGCCGAAATAGCGGTTCGATTTGAACTTGGACAAACAGTCGGCGGAATCGTCGCTTTCAAGATCGCTGACCTGCCACAAACTTTGCAGCCAAGCCGCCGCCAAGAACAGATAGAAGGGCCAAGCCAGTTGCGCCAGCCAGCCAGCGCAGCCGATCAGCGCCACGGCCAGGGCGAAGAAAAGCAAGAGCCAGGGCTTGGTGTTGGCGCCCAGGCGCAGCGCGGTGGATTTCACGCCGATCAGCGCATCGTCTTCCTTGTCTTGATGGGCGTAGATGGTGTCGTAACCCAGGGTCCAGAACAGGCCCGCCGCATACAAGATCAGTGCTGGCCAAGCCAACAAGCCGCTGGCGGCGGCAAAGCCCAGCAGCGCCCCCCAATTGAAGGTCAGGCCCAGCCAGGCCTGCGGCCAATAGGTGATGCGCTTCATGTAGGGATAGGGAAAAACCAGCAGCAGCGAGGCCGCCCCCACCAGAATGGCGAACAGGTTGAATTGCAGCAAGATCACCAGCCCGACGGCTAGTTCGAGAACCAGGAACAGCAGCGCCTGATTGGGCGTGACGGCGCCCGACGGAATGGGGCGTGTGCGCGTGCGTTCGACCAGACCGTCGAAGTCGCGATCCGCCCAATCGTTGAAGGTGCAGCCAGCACCCCGCATGACCATGGCGCCCAGGCCGAACAGAATGATCAGCTTCAAGTCGGGCCAGCCGTCGGCGGCCAGGGCCACGCCCCACCAACCGGGCAACAGCAACAGCCAGGTGCCGATGGGGCGATCCAGACGCATCAGGCGCGCATAGGGGCGAAGACCCGACGGCAAGCGCCGGTCCACCCAGTTTCCCATCGGGATATCGCCCGCCAAACTTCGTTCCATGGCGCTCATTCTTCGCAATCCGGGCTGGGGCGCAAGCTCAATCTGCTATTTCCCGGGCACAATCGGCGTGGGGCCGCTGGGCGACAGTTGAGGCAAGGTCAGAGGGCCGCTGCCGTCGAACTCGATATCCTCGCTGGGCGGCAAGGACGGAACCTGCAAGCCGGTCTTGGGCTTGGCCTGCGTCGAATTCTTGAGGATGACGACAATCGAGGTCGCCCCGCTGTCGTTCTGCGGATTGCCGGTCAGGCACAGATTGCCCGCCTGCTCCTTGGTCACCGTCACACTGGGCAGAATGGGCACCGCGTATTGCGAGCGGCTGGCGACGGCGTCGATGGCCACCAGCTCGCCTTCCTTGACCCTGGCCATCGGGCCGAACAGCGCCGTGCGCCTGATCTGGAAAACCAGTCGGACATCGCCGGGAATGGGGATGATGCGCTGCAATTGCCCGCCAGCGCCCAGAATGTCGGCTACCGATCCTTGGAAGATGCCGACATCCTTCAAGGGCGTGCAGGGCGGCGGCGGCGGCGGCAGTTTCTTCTGCGTCTCGGCGAGGATGGCACGCTCCTCGGCGGCGCGCGTTCGCTCGACCGATTTCTTTTCCATGACCGAAAGCATCTTGCTGCGCAATTCGCGCTCAAGCCGGTTCATCTCGCAAAGCCCATAGGCCTGGTCGGTGGGCGGACATTCGGGCAGCGTCTCGCTGATCGCAGGACCTGGCTTCGCCCGCTCGATCTTTTTGTCGGCGGTCGATCCCGGCGCGTTCAGCAACAACGGCGGCATGTAGGGATCGCAAAAGAAGCGCACTTTGAGGCCGTCGAATTCGGTCAGCACGGAATCGTATTTCTGGGTGCCGCAAACTTCGAGGATCTTGTCCTTGGGCACCAGGATTTCCGCCTGTTTGGCTTGCCCCCACGCCTGGAATGTCGCGAAAGTCAGCGCCAAGCAAAGCGGCAGCGCTTTGGCGAGGTTGCGCATTATTGTTTGAAGCCCGCCTTGGCAAGCAGCAAATGGAACTGCCTGAGCTGATGCTCGGCGTCCTTGGGGTCCGGCACGCCCTCGACGAACTTGGCCACGAAATCGGGCTGGCGCAACAGGGCTTGCGTGCGTTCGCGGGCGATGGACAGCGCCTTGCCTTCCAGCAGCAGGCCCGAAGCGCAGAACTGCACCAGCCGCTCGGCCCGCGCCTTCAAGGGATCGCTTGCATGATCGAGCTTTTCGACGATGCCTTCGCGGCGAATGTAATCGGCCAGCAGTTCGTCGATCTTGGCGCACAGCTTGCTTTTGATCGGTTGCGGCAACGCGCTTTCCAATATTTCCTTTTGAATCTGCGTGCCGTCGCCCAGGCGATGCGCCTGATTGCCGCGCGGAAAAGTGACTTCCTCAAGCCCCTTCAGTCCCAGGACGGCATTGCCCAGGCGGTTGACCAGCACGTCGAGATTTTTCTGGCCGAATGAGGTCACGGCCAGATTGGTCAGGAAGCGGATGCGCGCCCGCATTTCGGCGATCAGGCGCACCATGGCGTCGATGGTTTTCTTCGGCTCGGGCGGCATGTCGGGTTCGGCATAGACGCGCCCCGCGCGGTCCATCAGCGCGTCCAGCATCGGCATTCCCTCGGGAAAACCGCCCGTGCCGTCGTGCAGCGCCACCACCAGCGCCGCGAAGGCCTGGGCTTCGTCCTCGCCTTCGGGCGACAGACGTCGGCCGGTGGCCAACTGGCGTTTCACGCGATCATAAAGAACGGCACGGCAGGCGGGCATCACGGTTTTGGAAAACAGCGAATCCAGACGGCCCAGCAGGCCAGGCGGCGGTCGTCCGGACACTGCCATCTTGCCCGAGGCCAGACGGATGATGGCGACCAACGCCGCCCCCAATCCGGGCTGCGCGCCCAACAGGTCTTGAATGACGCTGGCGCCATCCAGCACCTCGGCCAGGATTTCATCCAGCACGTCTTGCAGATGTTCCGGCAAGCCGGGCTTTAAAAGATCGAGTATCTTCTCCAGCTTGGCGTCCCAACTGCGCCCCTGGGCCAGATACAGGCACAGCGACGCCATCAGCATCGACTGGCGCTCGTCTTGCTGGGGCGAAAGCTCTTTGATCTTGCTTTCCAGCTGTTCCAGGTCCTCGCCGTCGAAGGCGGGCACCCGGTAATCGTCGGACCATTGGCGGGCGCGCGAGATGACCTGATCGACCAGCCGGTACAATTCCTCGCGGCGCAGCTTGGCGTCCAGGTCGGGCGGCGCGCCCTTGGCCTTCACTTGCAGATTGGCCACCTTGTCGGTGCCGCTGGGCAGCAAAGTGTCGGCCTCTTCGATGCGCCGCAGGGCGCGGTAATTGTAAAGCAGCTCGGTTGGAGTCAGGAAAACCGTATCCAGGTACTTGCGCAACAAGCGGCCCAGCATGCGCCTGCTTTCGCGGCCGTAAACATCGTCTAGGGAAGCGCACCAGGGCGCTTCGTCGATATTGACGATGGTGGCGGTGATCGGCCCGCCTTCCTGTTCTTGAAAGAAGACCTGTTTTTCCCCTTCAAGGCCGTCCGAGCGCATCCACATGCGCATGACGCGCACGGCGTCGTATTCGCGCTTGGCCTTGATGGCGGCTTGCGCCTCGCGCGTGGCCGAGGTCTGCGTTTCGCAAACGGTTTGCAAGGTCCAGCGCTTGCCTTGCAGAACCTGCACCTCGAAACTTTCTCTGCCTGCCATCCGTTCCCCACATTCTTGGTTGCGAGGAGTTTAGCGCGTCAGGTCTTAACCGTCCATTATTGGACCCGTTTCCAACCCGCTTTCTCGTCTTGTTGCCAGTACTCCATCTCGCAACCGGCCTCCTTGGCCGCCTTGTAGCGTTGGCGGGCCATGGCGACGGCTTCTTCGTCCTGGCCGTCGAACAGATCAAGGCAGCGGGCGTAAGTGGTCATACGATCAGATGTCATGCCGTCGACCAGAACCAGCACGTCCGCTCCATTGGGGTTTTCGTCTTGGGCGGTCAGCCAGATTGGCTGGCGTTCGGCTTCGCCGCTTTTGGCCTGTCCGTGCGGCAGCCAGGAATCGGGATCATGGGTCCACAAGCTGGCATCCAGGGCCGATACGCGCTCGGCGCTGGCGCACAGCACCACGCAGCGGTGCCCCGCCGCCAGCACGCGTTCCAGCAATTTAGGCAAGGCCTGATCCAAGGTGCTGCGCGTCAGGTGGTAAAAGCCCGCGCGCACCATCTTCAACGCTCGTAGTTTTCTTGCAAGAACCGGTCAAGCAGGCGCACGCCGAAGGCGGCGGCCCCCTTGGGCACGGTGGCCAGATCCTTCTTGGCCCAGGCGGTGCCCGCGATGTCCAGATGCGCCCAAGGCACATTGTTCACAAAGCGCTTCAGGAATTGGGCGGCGGTGATGCTGCCCGCCTTGCCGTCGCCGATATTCTTCATGTCGGCGATGTCCGACTTGATCATCTTGTCGTAGGCCTCGCCCATCGGCAGGCGCCAAAGCGGCTCGCCCACCGACTCGCCCGCCGACGTCAAGCGCTCGCACAGCTTGTCGTCGTTGGAAAACAGGCCCGCATATTCGGAACCAAGGGCGACCAGAATGGCGCCGGTCAGGGTGGCCAGATCGATCATCGCCGTCGGCTTGAAGCGGTTCTGGCAGTACCACAGCGCATCGGCCAGCACCAGGCGGCCTTCGGCGTCGGTATTGATCACTTCGATGGTCTGACCCGACATCGAGCGCACCACGTCGCCCGGGCGCTGCGCAGTGCCCGACGGCATGTTCTCGACCAAGCCAGCCACGCCCACCACATTGACCCTGGCCTTGCGCCCGGCCAAGGCCTTCATCAGGCCGTAAACGACGGCGGCGCCCGACATGTCCCACTTCATTTCTTCCATGCCGCCCGCGGGCTTGATGGAGATGCCGCCCGAATCGAAGGTAACGCCCTTGCCGACGATGGCGACCGGCGCGGCCTGCTTGTTTCTGGCCCCGGTCCAGCGCATCACCACCAGTTTCGATTCCCGGATGCTGCCCTGCCCCACGCCCAACAGCGCGTTCATGCCCAGCCGCTTCATCTGGGCCTCGCCCAGAATCTCGACCTTGACGCCCAGGCGGATCAATTCGCGAGCGCGCGCCGCCATGCTTTCGGGATGGATGATGTTGGCCGGTTCGCTTTGCAACTCGCGGGTCAGACGCACGCCCTCGGCGACGGCATTCAAAGGCAGGAAAGCCTTTTTGGCCCCGGCGACGTCCAGACATAGCAGCGTGAACAGCTTCAGCTTGGGCTTGTCGTCGGGCTTCTCGGTGGTGAAATAACGATCAAAGCGCCAGGATTTCAGATTGGCCCCCAGGGCCATGTGGGCCGCCATGCTGGCCTCAATGATCTTGCAGCCGGGAATGGCGTCGACCGCCAGCGCCGCCTCGGCCTCGCCCGAGGCCAGGGCTTCCGTCGCCGCCTTGGCGCCGAACGCCTCAAGCCGCTTTTCATCGATCTCGGACGCCTTGCCCAAACCGATGGCGATCACGCGGGCCAGCTTCAGGCCGGGCGGCGCCATCAGGCTCGCCACCTGATCCTTGCGCCCTTCGAAACGGGCGACGTCGAACAGCTTCTTAAGCGCGCCCTTGGTCTTGGCGTCGATGGCCATCGCGGTGGGCAGCTTCTTGCGGCCCTCGAGAACGCCCACGATCAGAACGCCTTTTTGCGGCATGGCGGGCTTGGCGAAAACGATCTTCATAATGTTACCTCGTGGCGTCGGGATCGGGAGACGGTTCTTCAATCGGCGCGGTGGCGGCGTCGCGCGCTGCCTGACGGTCGGGCGACAGGAACCAGACCAATCCGCCCGGCAGCGACATCGCGGTGCCCAGCAATCCCAGCAGGATCGACAGCACCAGCGAGGCGGCGGCAGGCACGCCGATGAATGCGAAGGCGGTGACCATGGCGGTTTCACGCACGCCCCAACCGGCAATCGAGATCGGCAGCGTCATGACCAGCATGACCGGCGGCACCAGCACCAAGCAATCGATGACGCTGACGTTGATATCAAGCCCCTGGGCCAGCGCGTAAACGACCAGCGAATAGTTGATATGGCCGAAGATGGCCAGGAACATTACCGGGAAAGCGTGGACCGGTTTCAAGAAGAGCTTGCGGGTGTCCTGGGCCAATTGGGCAAGGCCGCGCACCAGACGCCACTTGTCCAGATGGCCGGGCAAACGGTCCAGCACCATGATCAGCACGATGCCCGCCACGGCGGCCAGCGACATCAGGGGGAATATCCAGCCCAATCCCTGATCGGAAATGCGAGACAGCAAGAAAGGTTGGGTCGCCACCACCAGCAGCAGCAAGGCCAGCACGGTGACGATGCGTTCCAGCATCACGCCATTGATGGCGCCGCCCAGCTTCAGGCCCGACTTGTGAGCCATCCAGATGCGCACGGCGTCCGATCCGACGGCGCCCGGCAGGACCAAGCCAAAAAAGGTGCTGATGTAGTAAAGCCTGAACATGCAGGCAACCGACAATTCCTGCGAAATGGCCCGGCTGACCGCCCGCCAGCGCAAAGCCCCCAGGACGATCTGCATAAGAAACAGGAAAGCAGCCCCCAACAGCCACAAGGCATCGACGTTCTTGGCCCTTTCCCAGGAATGGGCCAGATCGACTTTGCCTAAAAGATAGGCGACCAGCGCAGCCGACAACGCGAATTTCAGCGCGTAGATCAGGCTTTTCTTGGACATTCCGGGAGCCTTGCAGCAAAAGGAGGGGGCGTTCCTTTGTTTACCCGTCTTATGTCCTGGGCGCAACCCGCCCCATAGCCAAGCAGGGCTGGTTTTTTTGCGCCGAAAGGACTAATTTTCGCCACTTTTCTCTTACCGGGGACCATCCATGACCGAGACCCAGCTTATCGACGGCAAGGCTTTCGCCGAAAAACTGCTTTCCCAGGTGGCGGCCGACGTGGCCCAGCTCAAGGAGAAGACGGGCAAAACCCCAGGCCTTGCGGTGGTGATCGTGGGCGAAGACCCGGCCAGCCAAGTGTATGTGCGCAACAAGGTCGAGAAGACCAAGGCGGTGGGCATGTCTTCAATCCACCATGTCCTGCCCGCCGAAACCAGCCAGACCGATCTTTTGGCGCTGGTCGAAAGCCTGAACCGCGACGACGGCGTCAACGGCATTCTGGTGCAGTTGCCCCTGCCCAAGCAGATCGACGAGCAGGCCGTGATCAACGCCATCTCGCCTGACAAGGATGTCGATGGCTTTCACGTCATCAACGCCGGGCGTTTGGCCACCGGACAAGACGCGCTGGTCGCCTGCACGCCGACCGGCTGCATGATGCTGCTGAAGGATCGCCTGGGCAGCTTGGCCGGACTGGAAGCGGTGGTGATCGGACGCTCGAACATCGTGGGCAAACCGATGGCGGCTTTGTTACTGGCCGAAAGCTGCACGGTGACGATTGCGCATTCGAAAACCAAGGATTTGCCGCAAGTCTGCCAGCGCGCCGACATTCTGGTGGCGGCCGTCGGGCGGCCGGAAATGGTGAAGGGCGACTGGATCAAGCCGGGTGCCGTGGTGATCGATGTCGGCGTCAACCGCATTCCGGCCGAGGGCGGCAAAACGAAGCTGGTGGGCGACGTCGCCACCAAAGAGGCGATGGGCGTCGCGAAGGCGATCACGCCGGTTCCGGGCGGCGTGGGTCCCATGACCATCGCCTGCCTTCTGTTCAATACGCTGAAGGCTGCGAAAATGCAGTGGAAGCAGTAGGGCTTATCAGCCCGCCTTCAATTGCGCCGACATGGCGACTTGGCCTTCGGGTGTCAGCGCCCATAATTCGGCCCCGTCCGTCGTCGCCTTGCCGCGCAAGGTGAAGGCGGCGGCGTCGAACAGGGGCAACTGGGCGCGATAGGCAAAGTCGATCACCCGGGCCGCCGGATTGTTGCGCACGTATAGATCGGCCAGCAGGGTGGCGATCAAGGGTCCGTGCACGACCAGACCGGGATAGCCTTCGTGCTGGGTGCAAAAATCGCGGTCGTAATGAATGCGATGCGCGTTGTAGGTCAGCGCCGAATAACGAAACAGCATCACCGGGTCCGGCTTGACTGCGCGCTCCCAATCCGCCTCGCGCGAGGGCGGCGCGTGCAAGGTGACGGTTTTGGCGGCAGCCGCGCCAGGGGCGGCGCGGTACACCAGATCCTGGCGCTCCTGGATGGCAAGGCCCTTGCTGTCTTCATAGCGATGTTCGACCGTCACGAAAACCAGCGGGCCCGAACGGCCCTGCTTGGACTCGACGCTTGCGATTTTCGACGAGCGGCGAAATATCGTGCCGAAACGTACCGGATGCAGGAAGGAAAGCTGGCCGCCCGCCCACATGCGCCGGGGCAGGTCGATGGGCGGCAAGAATCCACCCCGCTTTTCATGGCCATCTTGATCGAGCTGGGCTTGAGGCGTGCGGGCCAGGGCGTAGAACCAATGAGCCAGCGGCGGCAGCGTGCCGGACGCCCAGGGGGTTGTTTCGTAATCGAGCAGGGCGGCCAGCGCCATCACCGGCCCCGACGTGACCAGATCCACGGCTTCTTCCCTGCGTCCGACCCATTCCTGGTGGTCGGGAGCGGCGGCGCGGTCAGCCAGAGCAGCGTCCATGCCCCTGAATCCTATATCGTTTACTCCAATCGTAATAACCGTTTACGTCCCATCATGTCAAGACGTGTCTAAGATTCATCATTATCTATTGATAATGCTATAATTATTAGAGTTCAACAATTTAAGACTTTACCGGGGAGCGCCAGTCAGCAAGGGGCGCATTTTCATGTCCGATTTCAAGACATGGCTGACGATCCAATCATGCAGGAATTTGCTGGCCACTTCGATTGAAATGCGGGGCTGGCTGGCGTCGTTCAGGGTCCTGTTGAAATTTTCCAGGCGGCTGACCAGTTCGCGATGCTCCTGGCGGTGGCCCGAGGCCCCCGGCATACAAATCGCGGCCTGCAACTTTTCTTCGCGTTCGAAATGCTGGGCCGTGTATTCCATCAGCCCCTGAAAGGCGACCTTCAATTCGAACAGATTGTGCTTGGCGATGGCTCCCTCGTACAGATTCACCAAAAGAAACAGTTTCTTATGGTCCTCGTCGATCATCTCGTTGCCGACCGACATGGCGTCCCGCCAATGAATGGGCATGCGTAAATCCTTTCTCTTTTATCCAATACTTACCTCCCCCCCCTGGCTTGGCAACCCCTGGGGTGGATTTATCTTGCGATCATATTTCACCTCGCTGATTTGTATTAAATAAGTTTGACCAACATCAAGGTGAGTGCCTATTCTGCTCGCAATCTGACTTGTGGATGGCGCCAATTGGCGGCGCCGAGGGGTTGTTATGGAATGCACGTCTCAAGCCATCGGCGGCGATCTGATCTTCACGCTTTCCGGCCGTATGACCTTTAAGGACCACAAGCAATTCAGAACCGTCCTGCAGGACGTGACCAAGAATGTCTACCAGCGCGCCATCTTCGACCTGAACCGGCTGGAATTCATCGACAGCTTCGGCGTCGGCATGCTCCTGATCGTCAAGGACGCCGCCGAGGCCAGAAGCAAAAGCGTGGTGCTGCGAAAGCCCCAGGGCCAGGTTGAACATATGGTGCAGATCGCCAAGCTGGCCAAAATTTTCACGATGGAATGACAGCTTAAGAAACGCTGCTTGAGGAGGTTTTCATGGCGCTGTTCGCTCAAAAGGGAGCGTTGCCCACCCAACAATCGTCACCGACCCAACAGCAAGGCGAAAGCGCCGTGGACGGCGCCATTGCCGCCATCGACAACCTGATCAAGGGCGCCTACCAGTCGGTGCCCAACGCCGAGGACCGGTTGCTGTCCAAGCTGGTCGAGTTGGCGGGTGTCTTGGAAGGGCGCGGCCTGAAATCCTTGAAGCAGACGGTCGGCATGTCGGTGCTGATGAACGAAGTTGTGATGCGCGCCGTGGAAACCATGCGCAGCGTGCGCGAGATGACCAACCGCACCACCGCCATTTCCGCTTCGACCGAGGAACTGGTTACCGCCGTGCAGGCGATCAGCCGCACGTCGGAGCTGGCCGCCACCAATGCCGAAAGCGTGCAAACCATCACCATCGAAGGGGCGAAAGAGGCCGAGCACGCCGTTTCATCCGTGCGCGCCATCGTCGAGACTGTGCAAAAGGCGTCGGTGGGCGTTTCGCGCTTGGCCGAGGCCTCGGGACGCATCAGTTCCATCGTCGACCAAATCGACCACATCGCCAGGCAAACCAACATCCTGGCCCTGAACGCCACCATCGAGGCGGCCCGGGCGGGCGAAGCAGGCAAGGGGTTCGCCGTCGTGGCCCATGAAGTGAAGACGTTGGCCAACCAGACGACCAGCGCCACCCACGACATAAGGAAGCGCATCGCCAGCCTGAACGAGGAAACCGACAGCATTCTTTCGGCCATGAACGAAGGGACCGGGCGCGTCGAGGAAGGCGAGCGGGTGGTGCTGGCCACCGTCGGCAAGATGCAAGAGGCCGAACGCGAGATCAAGGACGTGACCGCCCTGATGCAAGACATTTCCAACCATCTGGTGCAGCAGCGTTCGGCGGCGGGCGAGATCGCGCAAAGTCTGGAAGGCATCGCCGAGACGTCGAGCAAGGATTCGGAAGCAATCAGCGCACTGCTGGACGTGTCGGAAAAGGGCGGCGTGCTGTTGACGGAAATGCTGGTCGATCTGGCGGCGCTGGAGATCCGCAACAAGGTGGCGCATCTGGCCAAGTCCGACCATATGATCTGGCGCAGGCGGCTGGCCGAAATGCTGGTGGGGCGCACCAAGCTCAACCCCAACGAACTGGCCGACCATCATTCCTGCCGTCTGGGCAAATGGTACGACGCCGTCACCGACGACCGTTTCAAGAACCACCCCGCCTTCAAGGCCATCGTCGCCCCGCACGCCGAAGTCCATAAATACGGCATCGAGGCGGCCAGGCTGTTCAATGACGGCAATTTCGAAGCCGCCGTCGACACGATCGCGAAGATCGAGAAGCCGTCGCAGGAAGTGCAGCGTCTGCTTGACGAATTGACGCAGCTATAGTTTTTCTTGCAAGCAGGCAAGGGGCGAGATTACGCCCCTCGAGTCCTGCAAGCCTAATCGCGCGCCTTCTTGGCAAGGCGCTCGAACAGTTCCGGGGTCAGCCGCCCGTCCTCCTTGACGCCGCTGTCCTTCTGGAAGCGGCGAATGGCGTCGCGGGTCTTGGCCCCCAGCCGTCCATCGGCCTCGCTGGGCGCCATATACCCGGTTTTGGCCAGCATCTCTTGGACGGTCTGCACGAACTGACGGTTCTCGCCGGCGGGCGACGTCGCTTGCGCCCAAACGGGCGCAGAGGCAAGAAGGATCGCCAGGGCCAGAACAGCGGGCTTGAGCCTCAGCATTCCCTTTCTCCGAAAAAGCGCTGCAGGCGGGCCAGCGCCTCATCGATCGCCTCGTCCTTCTTGGCAAAGCAGAAGCGGGCGAAATGGTCGGGCGGATCGTCCTGATAAAAGGCGCTGACCGGGATCGCCGTCACCTTGGCCTGTTCGGTGATGTAGCGGCAGAAATCGGCGTCGGCGCCCTTGTAGCCCAGCGGCCTGAAATCGGCAGACAGGAAATAACTGCCCTTGGCCTCCAACGTTTTGAACCCGATGCGCTGCAATCCGGCCTTCAACTTGTCGCGCCTGGCCGCCAAATCGGTCTTCAATTTGGCGAAGAAGGAATCGGGAAGCGAGAGTCCGAAGGCGACGGCGTCTTGCAGCATCGGCGGCGTGGTGAAGGTGACGAACTGATGCGCCTTCACGATGGGCTGCAGCAGTTTGGGCGCCGCCACCACCCAGCCGATCTTCCAGCCGGTCAGCGAGAAGATCTTGCCAGCCGAGCCGATGCGGGCGCAGCGCTCGCGCATGCCGGGCAAGGTGATCAGCGGCACATGGAGAAGACCATCGTAAATCAGATGCTCATACACTTCGTCGCAGACCGCGTAGGCGTCATGCTTGATGACAAGGTCGGCGATGAACTGCAATTCGCCCAGGTCGAAAACGCGGGCCGCCGGATTCATCGGCGTGTTCAAAAGGATCAGCTTGGTCTTGTCGGAAAAGGCCTTCGCCAGTTCTTCTCGCGGCAGTTCCCACAAGGGAGGGCTTAGCCGCACCAGCTTGGGAATGCCGCCCGCCCTTCTGATGATCGGCAGATAGCTGTCATACAAGGGTTCGATCAGCACCACTTCGTCGCCCGGCTCGATCAGCCCCAAAAGGCAATCGGCCAGGGCTTCGGTGGCCCCCGAGGTCACCATCACCTCGCTTTGCCAATCGACATCCAGATCGTAGAAGCGCTTGGCATGGAGGGCGATGGCCTGGCGCAGGTCCGGCGTGCCCATCATCGAGGGATATTGGTGCGGGCCTTTCAGAACGGCGGCAGCACAGGCCTCGATCACCTCGCGGCATTCCAGCCCTTCCGGAAAGCCTTGGCCCAGATTGACCGCCTGATGCTGGGCGGCAAGGCGCGACATGGTCTCGAAAATGGTCGTTCCATAACTGGAAAGAATGCTGTTGCCCGGCTTCACCCGACCCTCCTTCTTTGGAGCGCAAACCTTAACACAGACCCCAAGATTTCCAAATCTGCCCTATGTTTGGGCAGGTTGCCCCAAGCTTGGGCAGCGACTTGCCCATTCCCCGCCTTTTATGGGGATTTTTCCGGTTTCCGGTCTGGCACAAACCGTGCTAGAGGTTGGCGTCCCTCAAGAGGGCGGTCACCCATTCGTTTCTCTCATGCCAGCGAAGACGTCCATGAAGAAAATCGAAGCCATCATCAAGCCCTTCAAGCTCGACGAAGTGAAGGAAGCCCTTCACGAGATCGGCCTGCAAGGAATTACCGTCACCGAAGCCAAGGGCTTCGGCCGCCAGAAGGGCCATACCGAACTGTATCGGGGCGCCGAATATGTGGTCGATTTCCTGCCCAAGGTGAAGATCGAACTGGTGATCGAGGACAATCTCATCGAGCGCGCCGTCGAGGCCATTCAACAGGCCGCGCATACGGGCCGCATCGGCGACGGCAAGATATTCATCAGCCCGGTCGAGGAAGCCATCCGCATCCGCACCGGCGAGCGGGGCAACGACGCCATCTAGCGTCCTGCCTTGTCCTGGGCCGAAACGCCAGGCCCGTCCGTTCACCTCATCCGTTAACCCCATCCCAACAGGAAGACAGACATGTCCGCAAAGAAAGTTCTGGAGATGATCAAGGAAAAAGACGTCAAGTACGTCGATTTCCGCTTCACCGACCCCCGCGGCAAGTGGCAGCACACCGCCCAGCACGTCAACACCGTCGACGAAGCCATGCTGACCGAAGGCATCATGTTCGATGGTTCCTCGATCGCCGGCTGGAAGTCGATCAACGAGTCCGACATGATCCTGATGCCTGATTGCAGCACGGCCGTCATGGACCCGTTCGCCGCCCAGCCGCACCTGATCATTTTCTGCGACATCGTGGAACCCGCCACCGGCCAGCTTTATGACCGCGATCCGCGTTCGATCGCCAAGCGCGCCGAGGCTTATGTCAAGTCGTCGGGCGTCGGCGACACCGTCTATTTCGGCCCCGAAGCCGAATTCTTCGTCTTCGACGATGTGCGCTTCGGCTCGGGCATCAACCATGCCTTCTATCATCTCGAGTCAGACGAAGGCTCGTGGTCGTCGGGCAAGGAATTCGCCGAAGGCAACTGGGGCCACCGCCCCGGCGTCAAGGGCGGCTACTTCCCCGTCGCTCCCGTTGACAGCCATGTCGACCTGCGCGCCGAGATGCTGACCGTCATGGGTGAGATGGGCCTGGAAATCGAAAAGCACCATCACGAAGTGGCGAGCTGCCAGGACGAGTTGGGCTGCAAGTTCGGCCCCATGCTCCAGCAGGCCGATTTCATGCAGATCTACAAGTACGTCGTCCATAACGTGGCCCATAGCTACGGCAAGACGGCGACCTTCATGCCCAAGCCCCTGTTCGGCGACAACGGTTCGGGCATGCATTGCCATCAGTCAATCTGGAAGGACGGCAAGCCGCTGTTCGCCGGTTCGGGCTATGCCGATCTGTCGGAAAAGGCGCTGTACTATATCGGCGGCATCATCAAGCACGCCAAGGCCATCAACGCCTTCACCAACCCGCTGACCAACAGCTACAAGCGCCTGATCCCCGGCTTCGAAGCCCCGGTGCTGCTGGCCTATTCGGCCCGCAACCGTTCGGCTTCTTGCCGCATCCCCTACGCCACCAACCCCAAGGCCAAGCGCGTTGAAGTTCGCTTCCCCGATCCGGGTGCGAACCCCTATCTCGCTTTCTCGGCCATGCTGATGGCGGGCCTGGATGGCATCGAGAACAAGATCCACCCCGGCGATCCGATGGACAAGAACCTGTACGACCTGCCGCCCGAGGAACTGAAGAACGTTCCCACGGTTTGCGGCAGCTTGCGCGAGGCCCTGGAAGCCCTGCGCGCCGACCACGCCTTCCTGACCAAGGGCGAAGTGTTCTCGGCCGACTTCATCGAGAGCTATATCGAGCTTAAGTACGAGGAAGTCTACAAGTTCGAGCACACCCCGCATCCGGTCGAATTCCAGATGTACTACTCGGTCTGATTTTCTTCGGATCGCGTATCGGAAAAATGCGAACCCCCGGCGAAAGCCGGGGGTTTTGCTTTGGGGGGATTTGAACGGAATGGCAATCATTGCCAAAATCTGCCATAATGCCCAAAACGGAGGCCCTCATGGCGACGATGAACGTATCCCTGCCCGACCCCATGCGCGACTGGGTGGAAACCCAAGTTAAAGGCGGTGTTTATGCAAATGCCAGCGACTATATCCGCGACCTCATCCGCCACGACCAGCGGCGCCATCAGGAATTGAAGGCCGCGATTGCCGAAGGTTTGCAGAGCGGGCGCAGCCCCAAGAAAGCGGGCGATGTGATGAAGGCCGCCAAGACGCGGTTGAAGCATGGGTGAGTATGTTCTTTCCAACAAGGCCGCCGATGACCTTGATGGAATCTACGTCTATTCCTTCCAGGCCTTTGGCGAAGTCCAGGCCGACGCCTATTTCAATTCCTTAAGCGATTGCCTGCAAAGCCTGGCTGACAATCCCAGCCTGGGCCACGCTGTGCCTGACCTACACGAAGGACTTCATTGCCACCACCATGCCCGGCACTTGGTTTTCTATCTGACAGAACTTGGCGGCGTATTCATCGTACGCATCCTGCATGATGCGATGGACGCCAAGCGGCATATAGCGAATGAGGGGTAGTGCAAATGCAAGCCCCGCACATCGGCGGGGGTTTTGCTTCGGGGGGGGACGCCATCTACGTTTTCGTCATTGCCGGGCTTGACCCGGCAATCCATGGATGCCCGGATCAAGTCCGGGCATGACGTAATCTTTGAATGTTGGCAGTCAGGCGGACGTGCCGCTATAGTTGTACGGCTTGCAATCGCCCTGGAATTCCCATGAACGACACGCCACCCCTCGGTCAACTCTATGGTCACGTCTATCTCAAACGCGGCCAGCCGACAAATGACAACCCAAAAATTCGGAGGCGAATGTACGTTCTATTTGCTGAATTAGGCCTGCGCGAGATCAATAACATTTCTACTCGCTTGCAAGGCAAACTTGGCCTGCGTCTTCCGAGCTACCCAAGAGCGTTTGGCGGGTACAATTATGACGCATTTTTTGAATCTTTAGAACTCGTCGACTTGCTGAACTTAGTTACTATCGTTGCAAATCAGATTTTGGAATCAGGTGGGAATAAGAGGGTTCACGCAAAGTGGATTAAAGAGATTGGCAGCATCTTTCAGGAAGAAAACGTCGGCTATATCGTCGATGACCAAGGCGGCGTTCACCCTGCCGTCGACGCGGAATTCGAACACAACAAGGCTTCAACAATCAAAGGACTTGGCAGCAGCCGCTACAACGGCGTGTTGACCGAGTTCGAAAAGGCCTATGCCGAACTTGACAAAATTCCGCCAGATGGCAAAAACGCCATGCGCTCGGCATTCGAAGCGGTCGAGATTCTTTTCAAGCTGATGTTTCCGGCGCAGCGGTTAGGCGGCGCAGAAATCAAGCAGCATCTTGAACCTGTCGTGAAAGCCCAATTGTCTGCCGACAAAACCGCCTCGCATGCGACCATAAAAATGCTGGCCGGTTTTTCCGATTGGGTGGACGGGGTTCACTACTATCGTCACGGCCAGGGCGAGGAAGAGCCTGTACAACCGCCTCTTTCGCTTGCCGTTCTGACCGTCAGCACTGCCGCTTCCTATCTGCGCTGGCTGGCGGAACTGGACCAATCCCCATGACACAGCAAGAAGCGCCAAGACCAAAATACCCGCCACGCCAAGGCTGGGACGCGGCTTTTGCCGCAGCAGAAAACGAGTGTCTGATTCCCACGCCTGAGTCCGAGTGGGATGAGAAGGAATGGACTTGGCCGCCCGCCCCTACTTCCGAGAAATCCCCCTACGCCACCCAATAGGGCATGTTCCGGCGCTTTTCTTCGGGCAGATGGCGCTCCAGCGCCAGATGCACATCGTCTTCGTTGGCCCTCACGACATTGCTGGCGATCGCCATCACATTCTGGTCCGCAGCACCCAGCAGCCTAGCCAGCAGGGTCGGCCTGACGGGCAAGGCGGGATCGACATAGACATTGAACGATGTCGTGTGCTTGTTCTTCGACTTGACCACGGCGATCACCTTGTCCCAGGGAATCGTATCGTCGCTGGCAACCGCGTAGTAAAGCCCTTCATCGCCGATGCGCAGGATAACGGGCTTGACCAGCGCCACCCAGATGATGCGCACATAGGGCAGCGCCAGCAAAGTGAAGAACAAGCCGAAGACAAGGCCAATCACGCCCACAAACGCCGCCTCGGTATCTGGCAGGAATTTCGCCGCAAAAATGAATCCGCCGCCCGCAAAGAAAGCGCTGACAGCGAAAGACAGCAGACCCGCGGTCCAATTGAATCCGGAAACCAGCTCCGGCGGCTTCTCTTCACCCATGCGCCTCTGTCGCCTCTTTGCTCGCCGTCAATTCAAACGCACCGGCATTATGCCTTATTGTTTTCGTGCGTCCAGACCCAGGCTTCGCGGCGCTGGTTGGCGGTAAAGAAGCGGATGTTGGACTCGCTAAGCGCGTTGATGGCGGCGGCCGAGGCGCGCTCCCAGGAACGGTCGCCGATCAGGGCGCAGCGTTCGAAATCGTTCCAATGGCGAATGCCTAAGATGAAATCCATCCAGGCGGCCTTGGCCGTCCAGCCTTCGAATTCGGTCATGTCGATCAGGGCGCGCACGCGCCCATGTTCGGCCACCAGCCGATCCAGTTGGGGTCCGAACTTGCGGTAGTCCCTGTCGGTCAGTTTGCCGATGGCGCAAACGCTTAAAAAATCGCCCCGGCTTTCGGGTTGAATTTCGAGCATGCCGACCCTCCGGGTCGCAAGAGGCCCACCTCCACAATGGTTAACAATATCATAATTTCGACATTCGGGGGAGTTGCAAAAACCGCATGCCAAGCACAGCCTTGAGCATTCGGCCCAGTTGGGGCATTCTGACGCCCCGGTTCACGCCCGATTTTGGCAAAAGAAGCAGGTTTTTCAGTCATGTCCGACAAGCGCGTCTATCTGTACGACAGCACCCTGCGCGACGGCGCGCAAACCCAGGGCGTCGATTTCTCGGTGGCCGACAAGCTGGCCATCGCCGCCGAGCTTGACCGTTTGGGCATCGATTACATCGAGGGCGGCTGGCCGGGGGCCAATCCAACCGACGATTCCTTCTTTTCCAATCTGCCCGCCCTGTCGCGCGCCCGCTTCACCTCGTTCGGCATGACAAGGCGCCAGGGCCGCTCGGCCGAGAACGATCCCGGCTTTCAGGCCCTGTTCGCGCCCGGCGTCAGGGCCGTCACCATGGTCGGCAAAAGCTGGGATTTCCAGGTCGAGGTGGCGCTGGGCATCGAGCTGGCCGAAAACATCCGCATGATTTCGGAATCGATCGCCTACGCCAAGACCCGCGTGGATGAAGCGATCTTCGACGCCGAACATTTCTTCGACGGCTTCAAGGCCAATCCCGATTACGCGCTGTCTTGCATCGAGGCCGCCTATAAGGCGGGGGCACGCTGGGTGGTGCTGTGCGACACCAACGGCGGCGCGTTGCCGCACGAGATCGAAGAGATCGTAACCAAGGTCACGGCCCGCGTGCCGGGCACGCATCTGGGCATTCATTGCCACAATGACAGCGACAATGCGGTGGCTAATTCGCTGGCCGCGGTACGGGCCGGGGCGCGCCAGGTGCAGGGCACGCTGAACGGGCTGGGCGAGCGCTGCGGCAACGCCAATCTCATCAGCATCGCCGCCAATCTGGTGCTGAAGATGGGCTATGAAACCAACATCACGCCCTCGGACATGACCAAGCTGAAACATGTCAGCCGGGTGCTGGACGAGCGCCTCAACCGCGCTCCCGACAGGCGAGCGCCCTATGTGGGGGCCAGCGCCTTCGCGCACAAGGGCGGGCTGCATGTCTCGGCGGTCGAGAAGGATCCGCGCTGCTACGAGCACATCTCGCCGGAACTGGTGGGCAATCACCGCCATGTCGTGGTGTCGAATCAGGCCGGGCGTTCGAACATTCTGGCCACGCTGCGCGACCTGGGGGTCGATGTCGACAGCCGCGACCCCAAAGTGTCGCGCATGCTAGAAGAGGTCAAGCAGCGCGAGCATGACGGCTATGCCTATGACGGCGCGGAAGCCAGCCTGGAATTGCTGGTGCGCCGCTTCTTCGGCCAGGTGCCGACCTTCTTCGATCTAAAAAGCTTTCGCGTCATCACAAGGCGCGAATGGCAAGGCGACGGCAGCTTCGCCCTGGTCAGCGAGGCCACGGTCAAGGGCCAGGTGCGCCACGAAGACGCGATGGAAGTGGCGGAGGGCAATGGCCCGGTCAATGCGCTGGATGCGGCGCTGCGCAAGTTGCTGCGCCCCTACACGGGTTATCTGGAAGATTTGAAGCTGGTCGATTACAAGGTGCGCATCTTCACGCCAGGGGCCGGCCCCGGCGACGGCACCGACGCGGTCACCCGCGTCATGATCGAAAGCACCGACAAAAGCGGGCGGCGCTGGTCGACGGTGGGCGTCTCCACCAACGTGGTCGACGCCTCGTTCGATGCGCTTTCCGACAGCATCACCTATAAATTGCTGCGCGACGGCGCCCAACCGTGAGCAAGGCCTCGGGCACCGATTCGTCCCTACAGGCCGCCCCCGATCCGCTGGCCCCCGCCGTCATTCTCGTGTCGCCGCAATTGGCGATGAATATCGGCACCACCGCCAGGGCGATGGCCAATTGTGGGCTGCACGATTTGCGCATCGTCAATCCCAAGCCGAAATGGCCCAATGAATTGTCGCGCCGCGCCTCGTCGGGGGCGGACGAAATTTTAGCGGCGGCGCGCATCTGCGCCTCCACCAGCGAGGCGATCGCTGATCTCAACCGCGTTTACGCCACCACGGGCCGAACTAGGCGCATGACCAAGCGCATCGTCACCCCGAGGGCAGCGGCGCTGGAAGCCCGCGAGGCGCATGGCAAGGGCGAACGCGTGGGCTTTCTGTTCGGACCTGAACGCACCGGCCTTGAGAATGACGATCTGGCCCTGGCCGACGCCCTGATCTCGGTGCCGCTGAACCCCGCCTTCGCCTCGCTCAATCTGGCGCAATCGGTGCTGCTGATCGGCTATGAATGGTTCCAGGCGGGCGACGAGACGCCGGACAGCCGCTTGGCTTCGGGCGACGCGAAACCGGCCAGCAAACAAGAGCTGGAAAATTTCTTCCTGCATCTGGAACGCGAACTGGACGAATGCGGCTTCCTGCGCGTGGCCGACAAGCGCCCGACCATGGTGCGCAACATCCGCAACATCTTCCAGCGAGCCGGCATGACCGAGCAGGAAGTGCGCACCCTGCACGGCGTGGTGGCCGAATTGGTGCGCGTCCCGAGAAACGGGGTCAAGCCTTAAACGGCGGCGCCGATGGATTTCAAAAGACCAGGGCCGGGCGGGGCGAGCAGCATTTCCACGATCCGTTCCGGGGCCACCGGCGGGCTGACCAGATAGCCCTGGATTTCATCGCATTCCAGATCGTTCAGCACCGAAAGCTGCTCGGTGGTTTCAACGCCTTCGGCCACGATGCGCCTGCGCAGCGAATGGCCCATGGTGATGATGGTGCGCACGATTTCGGCGTCGTCGCTGTCGGCGATCAGGTCTTTGACGAAGGAGCGATCGATCTTGATGGTGTCGAGCGGGAAGCGCTTAAGATAGCTGAGCGAGGAATAGCCGGTTCCGAAATCGTCCATGGCCAGCGGGATGCCCATGGCGGCCAGATCCTTCAGCAACTGCGAAGCCAGATCGGCATCGCCCATGATCAGGCTTTCGGTGATCTCGATCTCGATACAGGTCGGGCAAGCGCCGGTCTTCTTCAAGATGCCTTCCACCATTTCGGCCAGGCCGGGGCGAATTTGTCTGGCCGACAGATTGACCGCGATCTTCATGTCCTTAAAGCCCGCATCGGCCCAGGCGCGCTGCTGGCGGCAGGCGGTTTCGATGACCCATTCGCCCACTTCGACGATCAGGCCGGTCTCTTCCAGCACGGGGACGAAACGCACCGGCGAGACGAAGCCCAGCCAGGGATTGCGCCAGCGCAGCAAGGCTTCGACGCCATGGATCATGCCAGACGACATGTCCAGCTTGGGCTGATAAAGCAGGTGGAATTCGCCGCGATCCAGCGCCTTGACCAGATTGGTCTTGATGGCTAGGCGCTCGTTGAAGGCGTCGGTGATGTCAGGCGTGAAGAAGGCGTAATTGGCCTTGGCCTGTTCCTTGGCCTTGGTCTTGGCCGCCGTGGCGTTCTTCAGCAGCGCTTGCGGACTGTCGGAAGCGTCGGGAAACAAGGTGATGCCGATGTTCGAGGTGACGAAGGCCTCGTAGCCTTCCAGATCGAAGGGAACGCGCATCGCCTCGATGATGGTTTCGGCCTGGCTGATCACTTCCTGCTCGGACGCGATGTCGGGCATCAGCACGGCGAATTCGTCGCCGCCCAGGCGGGCCAGCGTGTCGGTGTCGCGCGAGACATGCACCAGCCGCCGGCTGGCTTCGCGCAGCAGAAAATCGCCGATGTCATGGCCCAGCGTGTCGTTGACCAGCTTGAATCCGTCGAGATCCAAGAAGAGCAAGGCGCCCCGGCGGCTGCGGTCGTGCGCGCTTTCGACCGCCAGGCTCAGGCGCTCCAGGAACAGCATGCGATTGGGCAGTTCGGTCAGCATGTCGTGCGTGGCTTGGTAGAGAATGCGTTCCTCGTCCAAGCGCCTACGCGTGATGTCGCTGAACACCATCACATATTGCAAGGCCATGCCCTGCTCGTCCTTGATCGACGAGATCGACAGGCGCTGGGCGTAGCGTTCGCCCGATTTCTTCTTGTCCCACAGTTCGCCTTCCCAGACGCCGCTGCGCATCAGGGATTCCCACAAGAGCAGGTAGAAACGTTCGTCTTGGAAGGGCGAGCTTAGGAAAGGCGGCTTCTGGCCCACGATCTCGTCGGCCGAAAAGCCGGTGATCGAACTGACGGCGCTGTTGACGACCGTCACATTGAAATCGTCGTCGGTCACCATGATGCCTTCGGCGGCCGTTTCGAACACAGCGGCCGACAGGCGCAAGCGTTCTTCGGCCTTCACGCGGTCCGAAATGTCGCGGATGACGCCGATGAACAGCTGTTCCTTGCTCTGGCGCAGTTCGGTGACGTGAATTTCAATGGGAAAGACCGTGCCGTCGCGTCGGCGCCCCGGCAGTTCGCGGCTGACATTCATGATCCAGGTCTTGCCGCCCTTGGCGTAACGCTGCATGTAGGCGGCATGTTCGGTGGCGTAGGGTTCCGGCATCAGACGCGACACCGGCTGGCCGATGATTTCCTCGGGCATGTAGCCGAAGATGCGGCAGGCCGCGGTGTTGAAGGATTGGATGCGCCCGTCGGTGGAAATGGTGATGATGGCTTCGATCACCGCATCCAGAATGCCCGCCAGCTTGGCCTCGCGCTCGCGCAGCGCCTCGGCCGAGCGCTTGCTTTGCGTGATGTCCCTGGCTTCCATCATGAAGCCGCCGGTTACGTCGCCCAGCTTGCGCACGGTCAGATCGACATCCAGTTCGCCGCCGCCCGGGCGCATCAGCTTGATGGTGACCGACCCCTGTTCGTCGGCCAACAGGCCCAACCCTTCCTCGGTCATCAGTTCGGCATAATCGGGATGGGCCAGCTCTGCGACCTGCCTGCCGATCAGGGGGGCAGGGCCGTCGAAACCCAGCAAACGAGCGCCCGAGACGTTGGCGTAAACCAGCCTGCCATCCTGCACGATGGCAATCAGATCGCTGACCAATTCGACCAAGCGAAGACCCCAAGTGCCTGCGGCGTTCGCGTCGTTGCGGGACTGGCTCATCGGTTGTCGCCCAAAACAGCACAGGTTCTGCCCCATGCATGCCTGCTAGGAGCTGGAAAAGTTACAGGTTTGGACCTACCCTAACTGACTCTGTGGATTTTGTTGACCGTTTTCTGACCGTACAGGTCTACAAATTGGCTAGGTATTATAACCTTGGCCAAAGTGTAAAATGGTGGGCGCTACAAGGATCGAACTTGTGACCCCTTCCATGTCAAGGAAGTGCTCTACCGCTGAGCTAAGCGCCCTGATTCGCAAAAGGAACCGGCTGGCGGTCCCGCGAAGGGGCCTTTTAACCGCATGATGGCCGCTTGGCAAGGGGTTTCTGACCGGCTGCAGCAGGAGGAGGGAAGCGCCCCTGCCCCGCCTGTGCTAGGCTGTCCCGGCGACCATCCAAGTCCCTGGGGTAAAGGACATGCGCTTAACCGTTCTGACGCTGATCGCTTTGCTGTGCCTCGCCCTTGCCAAGTCGGCATCGGCCTGGGAAGACGTCAATCCCAAACAAATCCGCGTCATCACGCCGACGACAGCCACCTCCGACTGCATCGACCGCCCCAAAAGCCCCGTCTGCGCGGTCGAAACCTTCCTGGCCTGCAC
Source organism: Alphaproteobacteria bacterium (assembly GCA_015231795.1). Lineage (NCBI taxonomy): Bacteria > Pseudomonadati > Pseudomonadota > Alphaproteobacteria > Alphaproteobacteria bacterium. Next base: position 160,263 of record JADGAX010000005.1, read on the forward strand.
CAGCCGGATCGACAAGGCGATGTGCGCCAGGGCGGGGCACCCCGATTTTCATTACCAGGACCAGCCGGAGGAAAAATTCCGCTACCGGATCTTGTCGGTCAAGGTCCTGACCAAGAAGGACATCCCCAAATGGCATTGGGAAAAGCCGGACGGCCTCCGCCCGGACGATGTGGAAGTGGTCGTCCAGAATCTGGACGAGCATTACTCCTCTTTCTGCCCCAAAAGCGGCTGCAAGTATACATACTATGTCAAACCAGATGGCATCGATTGGCGCGTCGTAAGTTGGTTTGCCTGGGACGTAGACTGACAGCGCGCCAATCCTACTACCATTTTGATACTTTCCCGGTTGGATCGATAAAAACGCCATCTTTCTTGACGTCGATATGGACATGGCTGGTCATCCCATTGGGATAGACCTTCGACATTCCGGACGACAATCTTGCCTTCCGCTGCCTTTACTATGCGCTTCCAAATGAAGTGTGGCGGATTGCGGTCGCGCATGACTTCAAAAAGGCGCTGTTCCAAGATCAACGCAAGCCGACCGAGGACGATGACATCGCACTCGGTCGGTTGCTCGGCTACAGCGAAGACGACATCCAAGCGTTTCTTCGCCATACCCGCGCGGCAAAGGCCGGCTAACGAAGTCCCTTTTTCCAGCAGTCCGAGCAGAGATTTGGCAGGGGCGCATACTGTCCATCTCTCCACACTCCAGCGCCTTGTAAATATCATGCCGTCCCACTTTCGACACCGGGTCGAAATCCTGCCCCGCCTGTGCTAGGCTGCCCCAGCGACCATCCAAGTCCCTGGGGTAAAGGACATGCGCTTAACCGCTCTGACGCTGATCGCTTTGCTGTGCCTCGCCCTTGCCAAGTCGGCATCGGCCTGGGAAGACGTCAATCCCAAACAAATCCGCGTCATCACGCCGACGACAGCCACCTCCGACTGCATCGACCGCCCCAAAAGCCCCGTCTGCGCGGTCGAAACCTTCCTGGCCTGCACCAGCCGGATCGACAAGGCGATGTGCGCCAGGGCGGGGCACCCCGATTTTCATTACCAGGACCAGCCGGAGGAAAAATTCCGCTACCGGATTCTGTCGGTGAAAATCCTGACCAGGAAGGACATCCTCAAGGAAGACTGGGAAAAGCCGGACGGCCTCCGCCCGGACGACGTGAAAGTTGTTGTCCAGAATCTTGACGCTCATTACTCCTCTTTCTGCCCCAAAAGCGGTTGCCCAACAAGTTACTGGGTAAAGCCGGATGGCATCGATTGGCGCGTCGTCGATTGGGCTGCTTGGTATGTAGACTGACAACGTGCCAATCCTACTACCATTTTGATACTTTCCCGGTTGGATCGATAAAGACGCCACCCTTTTGGACATCGACATGGACGTGATTGGTCATCTTTTTTATATAGACCGTTGACAAGTCCTGCGCCTCGCCGATGGCCTGCCCGGCCCGAACCTTTTGCCCCGGTTTCAAATCGACGGCATCGGGATCGACATACAAAAGCCGCACACGATGACCTTCCTCGGTGATGATGCCGACACCCTTTAGCTTGCCTCGCTTTTTAGCATCGTCGGGGTAGGGTTCGATCCATTCGCCGTTATTCACCCGCCCGGTCGGATCGGGCTTGCGCACTTCCACCTTGCCATCCACTGGGCTGAAGACGGGTTCCCCCGGCTTGGCGACGATATCGACACCTTTATGCGACCGTTTCTTTTCTCCTTCGTCTCGGTTGGCGCCAAATACTCCGTCACCCATCCCATCATCTCCTCGAATCTTCGGATAGGCCACGGGTGGCTGCATTTTGGGCAATTCCGCTTTCGAGACGGACGGCGCGTTCTGCCCCGACCCGCCAGCGCCGCGCTGATGCTCGGCGACATCGACCACTTGGCCGTTCCTGACCTGCTGATAGGCCTGCACGTGAACAAGGCCTGGGCCGCCAGCCATTTCGCCGCCGCCATCATAAGACTTGCGAAATTCGTCCGTGACGTAATCGTAATAGGCCTTGTCCGTCCAATAGCGCTTGTCGGCCACCAGTGCCTGAAGCTCTTCTCTTGATCTCGACATTCTCATTCTCCTTATCCGATATCCTTGTAGAAAACATGCCGTCCCACTTTCGCCACCGGCTCGCGGCTCTTGGCCCAGGGCGGCGACAATCCGTCGACATGGTAATGGGTGGCCCCCGAGACAGAATCCTCCAGCTCTCCGTCCACCGCCTGGCGGGCGATGCGCAGGCACTGATCGAAGATTTTGTTGCCGACCCCGACCGCCTCCAGCTTGGCGCGGTTGGGATCGTTGGCGTTCCAGCAACTGAATTGCCAGGGCTTCAGGCATACCGACACGACATCATTGCCCCACCAGTAGCGCCCGCCCTTCTGTCTGGCGTAGGCGATGCGGTTCAACACCACCGAAGCCACCGCTTCGCGCCCCGCCTTCGTCTCGCCCCTGGCTTCGCCCCACAGGGTGCGGGCCAGAATGTCGATGGGATCGAAAGGCGCGCTCATGGGCGGCCGCCGTTCACGCCGTCCAGCTTGGCTTCGATGCGCACCAGATGCTCGGTCAGCCTGCGCTCGATGTCCTTGATATAGCCGATCGAAGCGTAAGACTTCGCCACTTCCAACTTGTAAGCGCTTAGGGCCTCGCGCAGATTGGCGAATGCCTCGTGCGCGGTTTCGCGCTCGCGGTCCATCGCTTCTTCCAGGTCGCGCCTTGTCTTCCAGATCAGCCAGAACAGCCCAGCCAGAACAGGCAATTCGACCGCGCCGATCCACCACAGAAAATCCATCGTCATCTTGTCCTCCTATAAATCGAAATCGTCGCCCGCCTTGAAAGGCAGGCCTTGGCGCCAATCGGCGCGTTGCTTCTCTTGTGTCGCCAAAGATGCGCCGTTCAGGCGCACCGGTTCGCACAACAGGCATCCGGCCACCGCGTCCAGCCCGTCGTCGCGGCTTTTGCCGCCCGCCCGCCATTCGCGCATTTCGGCGACGAAGGGCGTTGCCCAGACTTGTCGATGCGCGTTCAAGGCCCCGGCGGCCAACACGGCGTCGAACGCGTCGATGATGCGGCTGTCCTTGGCCTTCTTGCTTTGCATCTCGACCACGGCGATCTTTCTGCCCGCTCGCTTGATCTCGCGGCGCAACAGGCCGGGCAGGAATTTGCCGATGCCGTTGCCTTCCAGATGAATGGCGGGCAGATAGGCGGCGTCGGCGAATTCCAGGGCCTGGCGGCACAGTTGCGTGGCTTCGTCCGTCTCGCTGGCCATAGCCGGATCGTGCTTGAGATAGGCGATGCGATGCAGCCAGTAGCCGCCGTCCTCATCGGTGAACAAGGCGGCGATGACGGAACTGTCGCCCTTGTCGGGTGCGCCGAAAGACGGGTCCCACCAACAAGAGGCCGAGACCAGACGCTTGCCCGCCAGCTTCAGCAACGCCTCGCCATTGCCCTCGCTATAGACCAACTCGTCTTCGTACAGACGCAGCCGGTCGGGATCGAGTCTGCCCTCGGCGATGTTGACGGGGCGCAGCATCATCTGGCTTTCGAACTTGTTGGCCCCCGTGCGCCGCTTCAAGCTGGCGATGCGATCCAAGGGAAAGCGCTCAGGCCAGCGCGAGCGGCCCTTCTGATCCAGCACCGCCAATTCCAGGCGGACGAAGCCCTGCAGAAAGGCCTGCGTCTCGCCCGCCTCCATGCGCGGCTGGGCGGCATAGATGGTGTAATAGCTGTGCGGCGTGCCGACATAGACATGCAGCCCGCCGGGCACCAGCACGAAATCCAGCTCAAGCAGACGCTGGCGCAGGTCGGCCCGTTTGGGCGCCGAGTCCGATGTGTTGGGCACTTCGACGTCGTCGCAGATCACGATATCGGCGCGAGAGCCGGTCACGTTGGCGCCGATGCCCTTGGCCAGCATCGAGGGATCGCGCAGCTCGCTTTTTCTGGCGACCGTGAATTGATCGGCCGCCCATTGGTCGCGGTTCTTGGGCTTCAATCCCTTGGTCAGCGGATGGCGCTCGACGATGCGCTTGACGTTGCGCACCATCTTGCGGGCCAGGGCCAAGTCGGCGGCCAGCACCAGGATGCGCGTGTCGGGCTTTCTGGCCAGACGCCAAGCGCAGAACAAGCCGACCAGCGTCGATTTGCCCGAGCCGCGAAAGGCCATCAGCAGCAATTCGCGCTCGCGGCTTTTCAGCCTGGCTTCCAGCCAACCAGCGATGCGCTTGTGAAGGTCGGGCGTTCCTTGCGCCTGATGCTCGTTCCATATCCAAACAAATTCGAGGAAGCTGGCCTTGGTCATGGCGCGTCCTCCCCATCGTCGTCTTCGTCATGGCCAAGCGCCGCCCTGGCCCTGGCCAGCAATCCGTCTTCGCCCAAATCCCCGGCTTCGTCATCCTTGCCCTCTCCGGCGGCCCAGCGCAGCAGCTTGACCAAGAGATCGATGTGGGAAAGGGCCGCCTTGCAGGCGGCGTGATGGGCGGCGAAATCCTTGGCGGTGTCGCCTGGAACCAGGGCCGAGAAATCGCCGTAGCGTTCGGCGGCATGCGAGATGCGCTGGGGCAGCATCTTGGTCAGCGAACGTTTCAAACCGTCCAGCTCGTCAGTCATCGGATCATCCTTTGCAAAGACAAAAAGAAAATCCGCCCGCCCGGTCAGGGGCAGGCGGATCATACTTAGCGGCAGAAGGTCTCGACCTTGCGGTTATGCGAGACGATCTGTTCCATCAAGGAGCGGCTGAGACTGTCCTTGGGATCGGCTGCGATCCTTTGGACCCACGCGCATTCACTCCCCGCGCCGGAGCAACTCGCGCCCAAGAGCGCGATCGTCAAGGCGAGCCACCTCTTCGTCGATGGCCTGGGCTGCTTTTGCATGGTCAAGCGCCTGGGCAAGCCGCTCGGCGTTGGCCGACAGTTGGCCCGCCCGCCATGCCGCCGCCAGCGGCAGCAGATGCAGCAAATGACCGGCCAGCGACAAGACGGCTTGCCAAATGCCCGCCATCATCCGCGCGCCCGCTCTTTGAGAACCACGGCGACGGCTGCGGCGACGGCGGCGCCCGCGTTGCCGATGGCGGCCCATTCAAGCTCGCTGACCCCCAGGGCCAAGGCCAGAGCGGACAATCCGGCCCAGCTTGAAGGCTCCTTCAGTCGTTCGAGAAACCAAGTAAACATGAGACGATCTCCTTTCATCGAGACAATAAAAAAAGCCGGGAGAATCCCGGCTGGACATCGGCAGGACGCGTAAGGCGCTATTCGCCCGGCTCGTCCGGCCAAATGATGGCGCTGGACGCCGTTTGCAGCGTGACGTCGCGCAAATCCTGGGCATAGTCGGCCCATTCCTTGGCCTTGGCGTCGCAAATCGTGGTGTCCAGCATGAAGTCTTTCTGCGTGCGATGGCGCTCAAGCACGGCCAACGCCTTCTTAAGGCGTTTGTCGCGCTGAGTGCGAATGCGCGCCCACGATCTTGGCCTGGCCATCACCCCACCTCCTTGGGCACCGCCGCCTTGATCGCTTCGATATCGGCGACATAGGCGTTGAAGGCGGTTGCGTCGCCCTTCACATCGCGGTCGTACATCGCAGCCGCCACGGCATAAGACGACCAGCGGTCGAGATACATCATGCGCCGCCGCTTCGCCCAATTTCCGTCGTCTGGATGTTTCGCCAGCAGGTCAATCAGCCATTGATTCATTGTCGTCACTCCGCATAAAGGGCAGTGGGTCCAACCCGCTGCGATTTTCCGTTAAGGGTTGAGATTCGGCATTTCATGGATGTTCCAGACGGCTGCGCCCCGACATTGGCCCTGGCTTTGACGATGGAATAGGTGCCGTCAAAGCTGGCAAGGTTTGCAAGCGTCGCCGCGGTCCAGGTCGTGCCGCCGTCCCTGGACAGGTCCACCGTCAGGTCCGTGCCCAGCACCGCCGATCCGCTATCGTCCTTCCACAGGAAATAGGCGTCCATGTAAGTGGGGGCGCTGGATGCGGAAACGCTTGAGCCGGGAATCAGCGTCATCGCCGCTCCTGTGTAATAGCCGTTGCTGATGGAGATGATCTCGGAAAAGACGATCTCGGCAACGTAAACACTGGCCCCGCCATTCGTCGGCGTGAACAGGCACCTATGGTATGAATAACTGCCCGCCCCCGTATAGATTATGTCGGTGACCGATGAATTCGAGGCGGGGCAGGTTCCCGACGCCAGATCGATCCAAGTCGATCCATCGTTCGAGCCTTGCAGTTTTACAAGCGTCGTGTCGTTGTTGCCGACATACAAGTTGTTGGGGCCGTAAATGGTGGCTTTCGACACCAGCTTGGGCGTTCCCCAATTCTTTCCAGCATTGCCGGTTCCGACGCCAGCCGACATGGCTCCCGCACCATGGCCAGACACAGTTGTTCCATCGAACAGCGCCGCCAGGCCACCATTGTTGGTCATGTCGCCAATCGTCGAGCCTGTTCCGCCGCTGATATTCGCAACATTCCCGCCCGCCACCGCGATGTAGGTTTCGCCGCTGCTGCTGGCGCCCCACTCATCGCTGGCAAATTCCCACATATAGCCCTGAACCAAAGCGCCCGAGGCAATGCTGGAGTTCAAAAGTAAGCGAAGATTGGTTAGAGCAATCTGGTCGCGCGCCGTCTGATCCGCCGTGGAAATGCCGGTCAAGGCCGAACCATCCCCGTCCGGAGCCAGCACATCCACGCCGATCTCCAGACCCAAATTGGCTCTGGCCGCCTGCGCATCCGCCACGTCCGACAGATTGTTGGCGGCCAGCATGTCGCCCGTTCCGGTGCCGGGATCGCCCTGATCGCCTTTGTCGCCCTTGTCGCCTTTGAAACCCGCAGCCGAGAGCGCCGTCGGCAATCCATCTTGGTCGAAACCCAGAAAGGCGCCGGCCCGTTCAGCCAGCGACGGCAAGGTCAAACTTCCGCTCGGATCGACCGGCGACAGAACCAGCGAGCGGTCGAGCGAGTTGGCCACCTGCTGCAGCGCCGCCGTCAAACGATCCAACTCGTCGTTCAATACCTTAGCGCGCAAGGCGCCGCCTTCCTGAAAGTCGGAAACGCGGGCGATGGCGACATTGCGCCGCAAGGTTACTTGCGCATCTTGCGCAGGCGCGCTTGCGAAAGTGACGGACCCACCGGCGCTTTCGCCCGCCCCGCTGACGCCAAAGCCCGACCCTTGCAGTTCGCCATCAAGATACACTTCAAGGTCGGAGGCTTCGAAGATGGGGAAGGGATAGGGAAAGCTGGTCTGCGAACCGTCGGCCGTATATTGGACGCGCGGCTGAACTGCGCTGATTTGGATATGTTCGGTCATGGTCTGCTCCTTTCACAGCATGGATTTGAGAAGATTGCCCGCCAGCCCCAGCCCGCTGGAAGAGCCGGAAAACTGACGGCTTTGCTCCAGCAGATTGCGTTGGTTGGCGAAGCTGAGATTCTGGCCAATGGCGTCGGCCTTCAATTTGTACATCTTGTCGTCTTGCTCCTGCTCGCTGGCCGATTGCGTCACCAAGCCTTTCAAAACGGCATTGGCCGAGCCGCTGGAAGCCGTTTCCAGGCCGGATGCCCCGAAGGCGGCCTTGCGGCTGGCCAGTTCAACCTTTAACTGGCGTCGTCGCCTGTCCGCCTCGTTGTCATACGAGGCTTGCAGGCCAGCCAGTTGCGCTTGCGCCTGGGCTTGCGCCTGCGCTTGCTGCTGCGCTTGCAGCGCTTGCTGGTAGCTGGCTTGGCTTTTGGCTTGGGCATTGCTGGCCACGCCGCCGATGACGGAAGTCGCCAGGCCGGTCATTGCGCTTGCAAATGCAGCCTTGCCGCCAAAGGCGGCCATGATGGGTTCAAATCCAGACATCAGTCGCTCACTTTCGTTTCTGTGGTTACGGAAAGAACCGTCGAGGGCAGCGGGTCGGATTGACGCACGACCCACAATGGTTCGGCTAAATTGCGCCGCCAGCCCAGGGCGCGTAGTTTCACTTCGCCCGAGAAAGGTTGCGCTGGCGCGTCCAAGGCGCTTTCGACGCCCAGATGCTTGAAGGGAATGGGCTGGGCGCCCTTGCCGACATCCACCCGCAGCGCTTGCGTGTCTTGCAGGCGAAAGGCGGCCGAGATCAGGCGCACCGGCTTGACCTGGCCCGCCGGCGGCAAGGGCTGTATTTCATGCATGAAGGCCAGGCCCGCTTCGACCGTGGTCGCAGGATGATCGAGCAGCAGCGAACCGCCTTCGATCACGGCGCTGCCCACAGGCAGGCCGTCGCCCACCACGCTGACCGTGCGCCCTTCAAGATGGTCAAGACCGCTCCAGATATCTCCCGGCTCCTCGCCCTCGCCCAGCAGCGCGCTGTCGGTGTTGAGCGTTGGATCGAAACATTCGATCAGATAGTCTCCTTGGCGCTCGACCAGCACATAGGCGCTGTCGCCGACCACGGCGACGGAATGGAACAATCCATCCGTGGTCAGCAGCGACCAGGCGGTTACCTGCTCGGCGCGGTAGTTGGTGATCGCCGCTATCGAGCCGTCGCTCATCACGACGTACAAAAGTCGCATCGCCGGATCGTAATCCATGTCGACCGGCCCGTTGCACAGATGTCCGGCCAGCATGGCCAGATCGTGCGAGGTGTAGGCCTGCTCGATATCCGTATACAGAAACTCGCGCAGGTCGTTGCCGGTGCGCCCCGCGAAAATGGTGGCGCCATCGACGTCGCGCGGCGGTACCTGGCGATCAACCATCGATCCGTTGCGGGTCTGGCGATTGACCTGAATCTTGCCAGGAGTTAGGGGCGATCCGGTCACCATCCATTCGGCGCCCGAGGTCAGCACCTGAAGATGGCGGCCCGAGAACACCGCCCGCACGGCGTTCACCTGGTCGGACAGCAAGGTGAATTCGATGCTTTCGTCGTCCAGTCCCTCACCCAGATCGAAGTTCCACAGTTCCGAGCTTTTCGACAGCCACATGCGGTTGGGCAAATCGCGCGAGCCGCCAATGACCAGCCTGTCTTGGTGAAAGCAGCAACAGACAGGCCAGCCGCGCAGGCTGGAAAAGGCCGCTTCGTCCCAATCCTCGGTCGCACTCGTATCTTCAAGATCCTCCTTCGTCTCGGCGCTGGCCGAAGTGGGCGACGAGACCGCCGTGATCGCCACCTGCTTGCTTTTGATGCGAAAGCGCTGGCCTACATGGGCGGCATCGAACAAGTTGGCCGACGCCGTTAGAGTGATAGACCCCGAGGTCGCCGAAGGCGTCAGCGTCACTTCGGGCGCCGTGAACTTATGATAGGGCTGGCGGAGCAGGTTCGATTCTTCCGTAAAGCTCCAGACCGCGACCGACCAATCGACGTGCGAGCTGCGCGTGATTTTCCTGGGTTGCACGTCGGGATGGGTCACCAGAAGCGTGTCGGCGCTTTGCGTCCAGGACAGTTGCGCCAACTGCGCCTCGGTCCAGGGCACATCCTTCCCCGCCACCCAAGCGCCGTCCTGATAGACATCCATCCGCCCATCCGTGAAGACCAGCAGATAGACCTGTTCGGTGTTGAATTCGAATCCCACCAACCGTCCTTTGCCGTCTGCCGTGTCGATATAGGCAAGGCCGGGGCGGCGCGACGCCCCGCCGGTCGGCGCCACCACCACATTGCGCAGGCGCATGGCGCCGTTTTCATAGGCGCGCAGATCGCCACGCCCTAAAAGGCCCGGCGATATCTCGCCCGAAGTGAAGTTCGTCTTGATCGTTTTCAGGTTGGGCATGTCACGACCTCACATCGACCAGAGGAAAGGAATCGATCGATGACGGCGTGTCTTGTTGCCCATCGATCAGCTTGGCTCGCCTGAATTCATCTTCCGCCAATCGAAACAACAGTTCGGCACGGGCCGTGCTTTCGGTGATCGGCGCGCAGAATTCCGCTGACAACCTTGCGATCAGCGCCGCGTCGAAGAAGGGCGGAAAATCCGCCTCGAGCGGCCTGAAGACATAGGTCAGAACCACGGTTTGCGCGTTGCTGTGCAGCCGGTTCTCGGCGATGCGGTAATCAAGGCCGCGCCCGCGCCCGGTAACGCCTGCCGACAGGGCGCGCAGGAAATCGCCCGGCAATTGGAACGCGTGGTCGTAGTCAGCCACCGGCGTCGCCGTCAAGCGGGCCAGCGAGGTTTGTCCCGTCGCGAAGTTCCAAGGATGCGACGACAACAGCGCGTCGCGGATGGATGGATAGAGATTGGCCGCCACCTCGGCTTCCGCCGTTCCCTCGTCGAACGAGGCGATGGCCGAAGCCCCGATTTTCAACAGGGCGCGCGAGCAAAGCGCTATGGATGAAAGTGCCATTGCGATGATTCCTTCTTGTGGTTGCGCGAAAAAAAAGGCCCGCTGTGAAGCGGGCCGGTGAACGAGGTTCATTTAACTGAAGGCTTGCTACAGATTGCTCATGTCCAAACCAAAGACCAGAAAATCCACTGCGAAATGGGCGATCATCACCAATCTTAACGAGCCGCTCCAGGCATAGGCCGCGCCAAAGGCAAGGCCGATGGTCGTCGTCTCCACAATGTGTCCATAGCCCATTCCCCAATGCCCAAGCCCGAACAGCAGGCTGGACATGACGACCCGCTTCCATATGGCTCCCGGCAGAACGGCCAAAGCCAAGCGCCTTGCGACAAACTCCTCGCTGACGGACACAAGGGCCAATCCCAAGGTCATGTCCAGCAGCCAAAGAACGCCATTCTCAATCGTTGGCCAGTTGAATAACCGCCATCCACTGCCAAGAAGCACCGAGATCGGCTCGCAGGCCATGGAGAAGCCAACCAAGCCAACGAACAGGGCCATCATCACAAGGGGCGAGCCTCGTCTCGGTGGCCCTGGCAGCACGTCCCTTAGAATGGGAAGCATCAGCGCCAACAAGACCGCCCGAAAGCCATAATCTGCCAGATATAGTTGATAGGTGCCGTCCAGCAGCAAGAACGCCAAGTCGTTCAGAACAAAAACGGCTACCCCCGCCGCGTAAGCAAGAAGAGGTCTTTGGCGTCTTGTCTGTGCAACGAAATCCGGCATTTCCCTACTGCCTTGTTCCACCAGGACCGGGCGGCCTGTCCAATTCGGGGGCTTTTTTCCCGAGCCAGTCGTAGACATTGCTTCTTTGTTTCATAATCCACCCACCTGCCCGTTCGAGGGGACCTGAAGGCCCAATCTCCGGTATCGGTCGCTTGACTGGAATATCGATGGTCGGCCTTTGTTGCCCGTCATTTTGCCCTTTCTTCTCGGCGGCATTTGATGCCTGCGCCATAAGCAACCCTCGCATCAATTGGCGCCCCCTTTCGAAGGGATCCGAAGCTGATAGATCGCATTCGTTCACTTTGCTTTCTTTTCTTGGGTCATACAAGAGTTCATAACCTTCTCGCACATATTCATTCACGCGCTGATGATCGGGATGACGCTGATCCCAGTAGGCCTTGGTCCCAATTAGACGCCTAAGCGCGGCTTCATCGGGAGCTTGCGAAATTGACATGCAGCTTTCCTTTCAAAAAGCCCGAAGGGCCGGATGCAAGCACCCGGCCCTTCGGCAGTTGGGGAGAAGCGGTCTTCTTTAGTCGGTGTCGGTCGAGCCGATCTGCGTCATGTCGTTAACGTCAACGACGCCAGCCGAATTCGACGTGACCAGGAACTGGCCCGCCTGCATCGTGCCGCCGGTCGCCACGTTGGCGATGATGATGTCGCCCACGCGCAGCATGTCGGCCGCCGCATTGAAGTAGCCGTCGCTGTCCACAATCGAGGCCGCGTCGGCGGTCGTGTAATGCCAGAGCGTGAAACCGTTGGCGTAGGCCAGCACGCTTAAGTTCTTTGACTGATAGGACATGTTCTTTTCTCCTTAGCTTTCCAGGCAACGCATCGAAACGACGCCCGAGGCGTCGATCAGGGCGGCGCCTTGGCTCATCATGTTCGAGACGAAAAAGGCGGCACGGTCGCCGTGCCAGGTGACGTCGCTGGTCACATCCTTGCCGATGGCGTGGCCGATGGCGGTCTTGTGAAACCAGTAGCAGTAGCGCACGCTGCCCGACTTGGTCAGGCCGGAATGCGGCATCCACAAGGTTCCCAGCCACTTCTTGGCCTGGGTGCCCTGCCAGGGAAGATCCTCGCCGCCAACGTAATCGGCGTTCGAGAATTCTTCGATGGCCAGAAGGTCGCTCCACTGCTTCCAACCGACCACGGCGTAACGCTCGCCGTCGTCGGGCACATCGGAAGCCCCCAGCATTTCGAAGGCTTCCAGCACCTTCGCCTTGGTCAGCGCCGTCGTGCCGTCCTGGGCGTAATTGGTGCTGACGTCGAGCTGTGCGATGATCAGCTCATCCGACTTGCGGCCCAGCGCGTAGGCGCCCGCCTTGACCAGCACTTCCTTTTCCTTGGTGTTGGTCTTCAATTCGTCCAGATGGTCCAGCCAGTCGCCCGCATAATAGTCGTACAACTGGCATTCCACCTGACCGTGGTCGATGTTCATCACCGGCACATGGGCGTGACGCGCCTTGGTCGAGGCGATGCCCTTGCCCACCTTGGGAAAGACGCAAGACGAGCCGACGACGCTGTTCTTGCTGCGCACGGTGTTGCGAAGTTTCGATCCCATCAGCTGATAGGCGTTGTGGACCTCGGCTTCGTACTGTTTGACGTAACTGGATTCGATGTTGTTGCTCATGTCTTTGATCCTTGTTTGATCGGTTGAACGAAAAATGGCGCCGCTTGCGGGTTATGACGCGCCGATCCGGTTTCGGCGCGCCGCCCGCAGCGGCGCCACAAACCCCAAGGCCCAAGGCTGGGTTGTCTTGAGGGCAATAAGGGGCGCGCCTAGTTCTGGCTGTCGTAGGCGCGCTTGAAGGCGTCGGTGACCTTGGCCATGTAGGCCGGGTCGCGGCTTTTCCAGTAGCGGGGATCGGCCACCATTTTCTTCAGCTCGGCTTCGTTGGCGGGCATGCCGCTTTCGGCCCCTTTCATGTTCAGCCCCGGTTCGCCGGAATTCATCATGCGCTCGAGCGCCATCACGCCCTCGGCCGACGAACTCATGGCCTTGAACACGTCTTCGGGCAGATTGGCTTTGGCCCAAGCGGACAGTTGACGCTGAACCTCGGCGAACCTTTCAGGGCCGCCGAAATGTTGGTGCAGCTTCTCCTCGTGGCGCTGGCCATACATCTGCGCCGCCATGCCGTGAATGGTGGGCAGCAGGCGCTCGAAGGCCAGGTCATAGACAAGCTGCGCCTGCTCGTTGCTGAATCCCGCCGCATGCAGGCGCTTGTTCACCTCCAGATCGCAGCCGCACATCGGATGATGTTCGGTGATCGCATAGGCGTCGGGCGAGGCGGGCACGTTGGGACGCTGGCCGCCTTCCTGGCCGCGACGTCGCTCGAGTTCAATGTTGGAGCGGACGAGTTCCTCGAGACGCGGGCTTTGCGTGGCCTCGTCCCAGAATTTCTCGGGCAGAAAGCCGGGGCGGGCCTGCGCCTGGCTGGTTTGGTTGGCATTGATGTCGGTCATTTTCAGTTCTCCTCGGTTTCGATGTCGAATGGCTGGCCCTCGCGGCCGCGGCGCACGAGAGACAGGATGTGGTTGACCAAGTGACGCTGGCCTTCCAGATGGCGCAGTTGGGCGATGCTGGATTCGGGACCCAGATGTCGCTCCAGCGTGACCGCCTTCAGATGAGCAAGCGCTCTTGCGCCGTCGTCGCCGCGAAATGTCCTGGCGAACGTGCGGGCAAGATCGGGGTGGCCGGTTCCGGGGCGATCGGTCATGGCACCCCTCCCTGAACCGGCCTGGCGTCGCTGGGCTGGGGTGCGACCGCGCCTTGCGCCATCCCGGTGATCAGGGAGGTCAGGGCAGGATCGACGCCCGGCGAGGCGGGAGCGGCGCGCAACAGCTCGGCAGGCACGTTCAGCGCCTTGGCGAGCCAACGGGCGGCCGCTCCTAGATCGACGACTTGATTGGCTGGCGGCCCGAACGACATGACGGCGGTCAGCCATTGCAACGTATTCTTCGCATCCTCGCGCCCGCGTTCGTTGGCGAGCGGCGATTTGTAGATCAGCTCGATCTGATGGCCGTCGATGGACAGGCCGGGGATTTCGCCGCGCCGCTTCAAGATGGCGACGGCGCGCATCACCAAGGGCGTCAGCAATTCCGATTGCAAGCGTCCATAGGTGGCGCCCAACAGGCGCGCCATTTCCGCCGATCGTTCAAGCACCTCGGTCGCGGTCATGTTGGGCGCGTCGATCTGTCCCAGCCGGTCGGCCAACAAGGCGTGCGAAATGCGCTGGCGCAAATCGGTCAGCATCAGTTGCGAAATGTCGAAACGACCCGGCGTTTCCAAGGGCGTCAGGCCAGCCGACCCCACCGCCTTGGGAATGATCGTGCCCGGCACCAGCTTGATGTTGGCCGGATTGAGCACGCCGTCGTCATCGGCCTGCCAAATGCCGGTGACGGCGATGGTGGCGTTCTTCAGCACCAGTTCGACGACCTTGTTGGCGGTCTTGATGTCGGGCAGGCTTTTCATGACCGGCGAGCGGCCATAGACCTCGCCCGGCGCCTTCAGCCAGCGAAAATTGATGAAGGGCGACATGTCGAACCGCCCTTCGGCCAAGGTCGCGGCTCCGCCTGTCCCCTCGCCGTCCAGAATGGCGTGATAGGCGTAGCCGTGCCGTTCGGGCAGCACGGCTTCGACCACCTTGAAGCGCGCATCGGCGGCGTCCTTGCTTTTGCGGTCCATGCTTTCGGGCAATTGCGCCTTCGGAAATCGCTCGCGGATGGCGCTGATCGTCATCTCGCTCGAGCGGAAGGTGGTGTCGAGCCTGCCTTCCACGCTTTCCTCAAGTGCTAACTGCGCCAAGGGAATGGCGGTAAAGCGAAAGGCCGAGGCCGACCCCAGCGGCGCTTCCTCGAACAAAAGCGACGCCGTGCCCGCCGTGACCAGATCGAGATAGCACTGATGCATTTCGATGGCGAAGTTCGACCGGTCGAAATGGCTTTGCAGGGCCGCTCCCGCCTTTTCAAGAACCGGGGCGGCGACTTCACGCTCTTCGGGCGTCAGGTCGGGACCAGCCGCCAGGCCGAACCATTGCGCCCAGGGCGGCGTCAGCTGCGCCAGCAGGCTGGCCGCCAACTGATCGACGCAATCGGGCGCCGTGCCGTCGAACAGTCGGTCAGTGCGCTTGGCGCCGGGCTGCGACGACAGCAAGGGGCCGCCGCGCGACGGCAGCGCATAATCGTAACATTCCTGCCAATGGCCTTCCCAAACATTGCGCCGCTCTTTGGCCTTTTCGAATCGCTTCAGCACGACGCGCTGCGCTTCGGGGTCATTCTGTTCGTTCATGGTCTTATTCTCCCAATAGCGTTTTGCGAGCGCCCTCGCCGGGTGCGGGGGCCAGCACGCCGCGGCTGGAGGTGGCGATGGTGCCCGACAAGCCGGCCCGGTTGCGGGCCACGGCGGCCAAGCGCGCCTTGCGCTCGTCGTCGGCCGTGTTGTCGGCGACCGGGGCGGGCGTAACCGGCGGCAAGACGACCGGCGGCGGCGGCGGCGGCGGGGACGGCGGCAAGAAAATGCTCATGAAACCACCCATGACGAACTCCTTTGCTGTCGGCGCAGAGCGCCAGTGAAATGAAAAACCCCGCCGGATGGATTCCGGCGGGGCTGGCATGCCAAGGACCTGAAAACCGAAAGGGGCCGTCCGCGAATGCGAACGGCCCCTTTCGGGAAACCTCTCCCTCTTCTGGTCAGCAGCGCCTCCTCCGAGGCTTATGATCCGCTGCGGTCGCAGTAAGGGCGGTAATGAGGCAGTATATACTCCGCATTTTTTGCGTCGTCAACGACAATTATCGCGTTATAGGAACTTTTTTTGTTGGCGGCTGGCCGACGTCAAGCGGCGGTATAATTGCCAGGGCGTCAGCACCCATCCCGCCTTCAGCCCAAGCACGCGCTTGACCGCTTCGACGCAGCTATAGGGCCGCCATGGCGCGGCGGCGGGCTGCGGAGCGTCGATATCCGCCGGAATCAATCGGCACCCTTCCTCGCTGAAAACATCGAGCAGTTCGTAACCGACCTCGACCAGATCGATGCGCGTATGATGAGAAAGCGGATCGTAAACCACCCACTGCCCGCCTTTGCGCAACAGCAAGAAGCAATGGCGAAATCCCGGCTTCAACAGCTTAAGCCAGGCCAGCCCCGTATTGTTGCGAAAACCCACCCAGGCTTCGTCGTACGTGCTGTCATATAAGGCGTTTTTGCCTGTCACAGCACGATTCCCTTGGCCTTCAGCACGGGGTGCAGACGCAGCATCGCCTCCTCCCAGCAACGGGCGGCGGCGCGTTCATCGACACGACCTTCCAGGGGCGGCGCCAGGCGCAAGCCGTAATCGCCCAGAACCACCAGATGGCGACGATCAAGCTCCCTGGCCTTGTAGAGCCGATCGACCACCGCGAAGACGTCGTCGGGGTCGCACGGCCTGGGAACGCTGGCGTTGTCGGTCGAACGAAACTTGGCCCCTTCGAGTCTGGCGATCTGAGAACGGCAGTACCAGAACCATGCCTCCTCGGCTGTTTCGAAGGGCTGGGTTAGCGGCTCCGCCAGCGGTTTTGGCACGTATCGATAGAACGACATGCAAGTCTCCATCACGTACATTGTGGGAACATTGTCAAAACATGGTGGGCGCTTGACGTCAAGGGGAAAATTGACTATGTTCCTACCTGTGATTGTAACCACAAGCCCTTGCGGGGGTTGGGAGGATTCCATGCTGCGTCACGCCGATATATGGCATGCCATCGACCGTCTGGCTTTCAAGCACGGGCTGACGGCGTCCGGTCTTGCCCGCAAGGCGGGGCTTGATCCCACCACCTTCAACAAGAGCAAGCGCACCAGCCCCGAAGGCAAATTGCGCTGGCCTTCGACGGAAAGCGTGGCCAAGGTCTTGACCGCCACCGGCGCCTCGATCGCGGAATTCGTCACCATGATCGACAATCCCGACGAGACGGGCGCGGTGCAGCGCATTCCGCTGATCGGACTGGCTCAGGCCGGTTCCGACGGCTATTTCGACGATGCGGGCTACCCCACCGGCGCCGGCTGGGATGAAATCCCTTTCCCGGAAATGGGCGACAGCAAGGCCTATGCGCTGGAGATCACCGGCGATTCGATGGAACCGCTTTATCGCGAGGGCGACATCGTCATCGTCTCGCCCGCCGCCCAGATCCGCCGCGCCGACCGCGTGATCGTGAAAACCAACGATGGCGAGGTGATGGTCAAGCAGCTTTTGCGCCGCACCGCCAAATTCGTCGATCTGCAATCCTTGAACGATCAGCATCCCAACCGGTCCTTGCCGATCGAAGAGGTGGCGCTGATCCATCGCGTGGTCTGGGCCAGCCAGTAACCTGACACAAAACCTAATTGTCACAATTATTCCTTGACGCGCTCAGTCCGGCAGGCCATCCTTCCGGCATGGAGACGCTCGTTCCTCACCCCGACCGCCTGAACAGGCTGTCCTTGCATTACGATGGACCTCTTCCGCCCGAACGGTTGCGGCTTGCCTTGGCGCAATCCGATCAAGCGGCCGCCCGGGGACTGGCAATGGCGCAGGCTCGTTTCCTTGCCGCCATGGCCGGGTCTTCGCGCCAAGCGCTGGCGGGTGCTCGCCAGAAAATCGGCGTTGATTTGTGCGCCCTGGACAGGCTTCAGACGAATTTGAAATACGAGCGCGACCAAGCCGTCGGCTGGATCAGCCGGGCAGAGGCTTGGCCAGAATAAGCGTCGTTTTGGCTTCAGGGGCGGGAACGAACAGATCGATCCGCCAGCCCGCCTCTTCCAACAGGGCGCGCAACTGTTTCTCGTCGAAATCATTGAACCAGCCCTGGGCGCGCCGCTCCTTGATCTTGTCCTTGTCGCGCAGCCGGTAGGTCAGCACCAAGGACGGGCTGGCCTTGCGGCAAGCCGTAAGAACCTTGCCCGGATCATGCAGGAATTCCAGAACCTCGAGAAGGGCGACGGCGTCGAATGCGCCGTCCGGGAACTGGCCCTGATTGAGATCGCAAGCCAGCGTGCCTTCCGTCCAAGGTACGAGATCGCAAGGTACGTAATCGACCCCTGGCGCCAGATGCTTTTTCAAAAACATCTGCCCCGCCCCCAGGTCAAGCACGCGGCCCTTTTGCGGCAGCAACGAGGCGGCGGCGGCGGCACGCTCGATGGCCAGCCAAGACAGATTGGCCGGATCGGCCCAGAAACCCGCATCGCTGGTCAGGGCCGATTTCAAATTGGTCGTGCGCTTGGCCTTGGCCTCGCCTTCCTGGCGCGCCCGTTCGGGTTGGGTGGGGGCCACGGCCTGCGAAACCGGCGGGCGCGGATAGCTGTCCAGCGGCGCAAAGCCCGGCGCCAGAGCGATGAAATTGCACAAATCCTCGGTATCGACGAAGGGAATCAAGGGGCCGCCTAGTTGCTCGTTGGCAAAGCGCATCAGACGAAAGCCCTGCCCGGTCAGCCCGGCCAGCAAACGCGTGAAATTCTTGCGAGGCGCGCCCTCGTCGAATCCTCGCCCGCGTTCCAGAATGATCGCCGCCACCTGCCCGCTTGCCAGCAGGCCTTTCATACCCGCCACGACTTCGGGTTCCATGCCTTCTACGTCGATCTTGACGAAGCAGCGCGCATCTCGAAGGCTGGGCCGCTCGGCCAGCAGGGAATCGACGCTGACCAGACGCAACGCCCCCTTGGGGTCGGGCAGAACCGAGAATCCCATGCTGCTGTTGCCGCCCGCCGCCAGCCGCCCCTGGCCCGGCTTGTCGGCGCAGCCCGCCACCACGGTTTCGATCATATGGGCCAAGCCGTTGGCCGCCGCCCAGTCATTCAGCCTTGCCGCGTTCGACGCATCGGCCTCGACGGCCAGCACCCGCACTTGGCCCGGCCAACGACTAGCGCAGGAAAGGGCGATCACGCCCCAATGGGCGCCGATATCGAGAACGACGTCGCCGGGCGCCAAATGCGCATCGAGAAAGGCGCGCGTCGCGTATTCATAGCCGCCAAAATGGCTTTCGCGTTTGAGGATGAAGGCGGCCCCCGGATCCTTAAGCAGGCTTCTGGGCAGCGTCATGGTGAAACGCGGCCGTCCGTCGTCGCGCTTAGCCGCCGAAGGCAAGGTTAGAATGTCTTGCGCCGCCGATTTTTCCTGCAGCGCTATGAAGACTCGGCGCACGACGCCGTCCCAGTCATTGGGGCGCGGCTGGCGAAACAAGGTCAGCGTCGGATACCAAGGCGAATCCTGGCAGGTCAGCAGCCATCGCCAGTCGGGAGCAAAGGGCAGCAGCACCCAGGCGGGCTTGCCCAAAGCGCCCGCCAGATGCACCAGCGCCGTATCGACCGAAATGACCAGATCCAATTGCGAAACCAGCGCCGCCGTATCGGCGAACGAGCCGATCCGCGGGGCCAAATCGACCAGCAAGCCGCTGTCAAGAAAGGGCTTGGCCTCGACGGGCAGGTCCTGTCCGACCTGCAAGGAATAGAAGGCCGCACCTTGCAAGCCGAACAAGGGAGCCAGCTTGGCAAAGGCCATGCTGCGCAGCCGATCGCCCCGGTGGCGCGGATTGCCCGCAAAGGCCAGCCCCACCTTTAGATGCGCCCCCTGCGGGACCTTGATTTTCAAATTCTCTGGCACTGACGGGGCCAACAGGTACGGCACGCGGGCGGGAATGCAAGACAACTCGGTCTTGAACAAGGCGGGCAGGTCCAATAGATGGGCGTAGCAGTCGGTCTTGGGCAGGCCTTTGCCGTCGGTCACCACATCGGCCAAACCCGGCATCGATTGCAGCAAGGGGGCAAGTGCTGGCGAAGTGGCTAGAAACACCTTGCCGCCGCCCGCCACCAGCATGGGCACATAGCGAAGGAACTGAATCGTGTCGCCAGCACCCTGTTCGCCCAGCAGCAGAATCGAGCGCCCGGCCAAGGGCAGGCCGTCCCAGACCGGCACAGGCAGATGGGGCGGCGTGAAATCGATGTGACGCTTGCGCCATTCGTAATCGGCCCAGCCGGGACCCAGGCGGCCCGCCAGGAAATGAAGCCTCGCCCGCGCCAGATGGCTATCGATCAGATTGGCGTCCAGCTCCATCGCCCTTGCAATGGGGGGCTGGGCCTCCTCCAGCCGCCCCTGGCTGATCAACGTCTGGGCTAGGCCGGTATGAACCGCCGCCAGGCCTTCGCCGCCTTGGCGCAGCAAGGCGCGATAGATCGCTTCCGCCGCCTGATACTGGCCCTGCTGCGATTTGTGGAAAGCCATCCTAAGATGATGGCCAGCCGAGGTCGGCTTTAGGCGAATGGCGCGCTCCAGCGCCAGTTGCGCCGCATCATCCTGACCCGCATCGAACAAGACGTCGCTGAAAGCGGCCCAGGCGGCGACATTGCCAGGCTCCTTGGCCAGCAGCGTTTCCATGGCCGACAACGCCTCGTCCAACTGGCCCGCTTCCTTAAGCGCTAGCGCTAGGCCGCTGACCGCCGCCAACAGGATGTTCGAATCCTGCGCCGCCCTCTTGAAAGCGCCGACCGCTTCGTGCAGGCGCTTCAGGCGGCGCAAGGTCTCGCCCAGATTCTGCCACATGCCGGGCTGGCGGGGATCGATCTCCAACGCCTTGTAGAGCAGGCGCAGCGAGGCTTCCAGCTTGCCCAGGCGGCGCAGCACCACGGCGGCATTGACCAGCGAGGGAATGTGATCGGGCTGTTCGGCCATCGCCTGTTCATAGGCGCTGGCGGCCTGCTCCAATTGGCCAGACCTTTGCAGATCCAGCGCTCGCTCGAACGCCTCGAAGGGCGGCAAGATATCGATATCGGTCGCGGGCGTTGGGTCGGTCATCGCCGACCAAGTTAGCAAATGGCGACGGCTCAGGCCAGTCGGCTGTCGCAGGAGGTGATCAACGTGGCCTGACAGATCTTGTCCGGGCTGGCCTTGGCCCCCTTCTTCAACTCGGCGATCAGCCAGCCGATTTCCTCGACCGTCGATGGGCCGTGCGACGATGGAAGGTCGAGTTGGGCCGCCGACACGGTCAGAAGCGGGAAGCGGCGGATATTGCCTTCCCGGTCATGCGCCTCGATGAAGCCCGCCGCCCGGTCGGGCGCGTCGTAGAAACTTTCCACCTCATAGCGAAATTGCAGGCCGATGGCGCGCACCAAGGCGCCGACCGCTTCGCCGTCCATTCCCTTGAAGCAGGCGAAGAAGTCGTCGCCGCCCACATGCCCCACCGCAAAGCCATGGCTTTGCGCCTCGCGCGACAAGATTTCGGCGAACAGCAAAATGGCCCGGTCTCCTTGGCGGAAACCGTATTTGTCGTTGAAGGGCTTGAAATTGTCGAAATCGAAATAGGCGAAGGAATAGGCGTTCTCGGCGTCGGCCAGGGCTTCGGTGACCAGCCCGTGAATGACGCTATTGCCCGGCAGTTTGGTCAGCGGATTCTGATCGCGGGCGAAGGCCAAGTTCTTTTCGTTGATCACCTTCAGCAGGGCGTGCGCGCCCAGAAACCCCACATATTTCAGGTTCTCGACGATGATCACCCCTTCCGAGCTGGCGTTGGCCGAGAAGATTTCGAGGATCTTTTCGGCGGGCGTATGCACGTCTGCGATCGGGCACCGGGCGATGAAGTGCGTGATCTTGTAGCCGAAATTCTTGTTGCAGATGATTTCCTTGCCGTAGGTCGAATAGGTGAACTCCTTCAGGTCGCGCTCGCGGATCAGACCCATCGGCTCGCCCGCATTGTCGACCACGGGCAGGAAATTGTGGTTCTTGGCGTCCCTGAAGCGCGAGAAAACAGTGCGCATGTCGCTGGTGGCGGCCAAAGGCTCCAGCCGCTCGATCTGTTCGAAAATGATCTTCTGGTCGGAACCCTTCTGGCGGCGCTCGCGGCGGCTCAGTTTCTCGATGTCGGGATAGTGCGTGCGCAACAAAGCGGTCTCTTGCGTCGGATGCTGGATCATGTAGCCCTGCACCAGATCGCAGCCGATGTCCTTGCAGCTGAAGAATTCCTGCTCGGTCTCCACCCCTTCGGCGATCACCTCGATGCCCAGCACATGCGCCACATTGACCATGTTGGCGAGAAACAGCTTCTTTTTGGCGTCGGTCGAGATGCCCGCGATGAAGAAACGGTCGATCTTCAGATATTCCGGCTCGGCCTGATACAAAAGCTGAAGGCCGGAAAAGCCGATGCCGAAATCGTCGATGGCGATCTTGAAGGCGTCGCGCTTCAATTCGCGAATGATCTGGGTGGGGTCCAGCGTCAGCGGAAAGGGGTGGCGCTCGGACACTTCGAAGGTGACGGCGGTTTCGGACAGGCCTTCCTCGGCCAGGCACGATTTCAACGTTTGCAGCACCGGCAGTGCGCCCAGGGCGCGGTTGTCGGCGTTCAGGAACAAGCGCAGTTTGGCGGCGCCGGGCATGGTGGCGAACTTGCGCGCCGCCTTGGCCAGCAGCACCCCTTCGATGGCGGGCAGGACGCCCTGGGCATGGCAGCAATCGAAGAAATCGCCGATGCTGGCGAACCCGGCATCGCTCGTGTTGCGCAACAACGCCTCGTAGCCGCCGCAATAGCCGGTATGGATGTTGACGATGGGCTGAAAGGCGAAGTCCAGCTTGGACAGAATGTCTTGCCAGGCGCGGCCCAGGCGGGGCGGCACGGCCAGCGGCACCGGCCCCTTGGCGTGCGTCGGGCGTAAGGGCGACGGGGGAAATGGGCGAGCCATTGATCCCGCCTGGTCCAATTGAAGCATCGTCATCAGGCTCTCCGCGCTTGTTGCCGGACCGTTCAAAGCAGGCAAGGGATGCGCTTTTAGCCCGCAGAAAGTCAACATCTACAAGGACTTGCAACAAAACATTCATTTAAGCCGCTGGCAGGCAAACACTGGCTTTCCAATCCTTTCAAGCCATTGCATCATGCGCCATGATCGATTCCCATCCGCACGGACTGGCCGAACACCTGGATCTCATCGCCGCGATGAGCCTAAGTTTCGCCACGTCGCAGAATCTGGACGCCAGTTTGAAGCACGGGCTGGAGCGAATCGCCGACGCCCTGAACGCCGAGGCGGCGTCGCTGTTCCTGGCCGAAAAGGGCGAGTTGGTGTGCCATGCCTGCGCCGGGCCGGTCGACATCACCGGCCTGCGCATTCCGGTTTCCAGCGGCATCGTGGGCCGCGCCGTCACCGGCCGCACTACCCAGACAGTCTTCGACGTTCGAAACGATCCCGACTTTCACGCCAATGTCGACAGCAAGACCGGCTTCGTCACGCGCTCGATCCTGTGCGCCCCCATGGTGGTGCGCAACGAAGCCCTGGGCGCCATCGAGCTGATCAACAAATCGACCGGCGACGGATTGTTCGACGCCCCGGACGCCCGCGTGCTGGAGGCCCTGGCCTCGGCCGCCGCCCTGGCCCTGTTGAACGCCCGCATGGCCCAAGCTCTGGTCGAACAAGAACGCATGAAGCGCGAAATGGAGCTGGCCGCGCAAATCCAGCACAGCCTGCTGCCCGAAGACCGGCCCGCCCCCTTTCCCATCGCGGGGCTGGGCCGCCCCTTCCGCGAAGTGGCCGGCGATTTCTACGACATCCTGCCTTTGCCGGACGGCCGCATCGGCTTTTGCCTGGGCGACGTTTCCGGCAAGGGCATGGATGCCGCCCTTTTGATGGCCAAGACGGCCAGCCTGTTTCGCGCCCTGGCCAAGGACGAATGCGATCCAGCGCTTCTGGTCGCGCGCATCAACGACGAATTGTGCGAAACCGCCAGCCAGGGAAAATTCGTGACTCTGGTGGCGGGCTTCCTGGATGCGTCGGGACAGAAACTATCCTTCGCCAATGCGGGCCACGAACCGCCGCTGCTGATCCGCAAGGGCCAGCCCGCCATGTCGCTTCCCGCCCCGTCGCCGCCCGTGGGCATTCTGCCGGGAACGGTTTACGAATCCGAAGAGGTGGCGCTTGACGGAGGAACCTTGTACATCTTCACTGATGGCCTGACCGAAAGCACGGGGGAGGACGGGACAATGCTGGGAGCCGAGGGCGTCGCCGCCTTGATCGGCGAGCAAAAGGACGATGCGCCGCTGACCGACAAGCTGGCGGCCCTGGCCGATGGCGCCCTGGCCCCAGGGCGTCAAGTGCATGACGATCTGACCCTGCTGGCCGTCGATGGCAGCCAGCAGCCGGTTGACGGCCAACAGTTCCAACCCATCTTGCGCCTGGCCAGACTGGACGTGCCGGCACAGCCCGACCGCTTGAAGATGGTGCGCCGCGTAGTGGCCGAATCGGCGGCGCTGGCCGGGTTATCGGATGAAAAGAACGCCGATCTGGTGCTGGCGGTCGACGAGGCCATGCAGAACATCATCCGCCACGCCTATGGCGGCCCTTCGGACAAGCCGGTAAATATCGACATTTCGAAGGAAGAAGGACATCTGGTGGTGCGTATGACCGATTACGCGCCCGCGGTTGACCCAACGCGCATCCGGCCCCGTGACCTGGACGATGTGCGCCCCGGCGGGCTTGGCACCCATTTCATCCAGTCCGTGCTGGACGACCACCGTTTCGAACAGCCCCCGCCGGGGGCAGGCAACCGCCTCAAGCTGTCTATTCGTATCGAACAAGGACCCTTGCCATGAACATTTCCGTACGCGAAGACCGCGGCTTTCTGGTCATGACGCTGGATGGAGAAGCCGATCTTCAGCACACGCCTACGCTGCGCAAGATGCTGCTGGAATCGGTTTCCGGCGGCAAGCCGGTGGTGGTCGACATGTCGAATGTCAGCTATATCGACAGTTCCGGCGTCGCCAGTCTGGTCGAGGCCTATCAGTCGGCCCGGAAAAAGGGCTTTTCCTTCGCTCTGGCGGGCTTAAGTCCGGCCGCGCTGCGCGTGCTGCAATTGGCCAGGCTGGATCGGGTGTTCACCATCCATGCCACGCTGGACGCGGCGGTCGGAGGATAAGCGACTTGCCCGCCCGCCACCTTCATCTCGTCGAGAAGACCGGGCGCGCCACCATCGCTGGCATCGCCGAGATCGGCTATGGCGCCTTCCTGCTGGGCGAAAGCCTGTTCTGGCTGGTCATGGGCAGAAGGCGGCGCCAGCCGGTGCGCTTCGGCGCCGTGGTCGCCGAGGCGATGGAGTTCGGCGTGCGCGCCGTTCCCATCGTGGCCATCCTGGCAGGAACCGTGGGCGCCATGCTGGCCATCCAGGGCATCCATACGCTCAAGACCTTCGGCGCCGAGTCCCGCGTCACCTTCGGGGTGGCGCTGTCGGTGGTGCGCGAATTCGCCCCCCTCATCACCGGCATCGTGGTGGCCGGGCGCTCAGGCTCGGCGCTGGCGGCGCGCCTTGGCACCATGCGCATCAACCAGGAAATCGACGCGCTGCACGTCATGGGCATTGATCCTGTGCGTTTTCTGGTGGCCCCCGCCCTGCTGGCCATGCTGGTCGTGCTGCCGCTTCTGACCCTGCTGGCCGATTTCGTGGCCCTGACCGGGGCGGGCATGTATATCTGCATGGATCTGGGCATGGATTTTCCCGCCTATTGGGAACGGGTGATCGAAGCCCTGAAGGTCGATGATCTGGGCCACGGACTTGGCAAAAGCGTGATCTTCGCCGTGTTGGTGACCTTGGTCGGCGTGGTCAACGGTTCCCTGGTTCAGGGCGGCGCCGAGGGGGTGGGCAAGGCGACCACGCGGTCGGTCGTACACGCCATCAGCGCCATCGTGGTCACCGACATGCTGTTCGCCTTCGTGCTGACCAGATAGCCATGAGCGCCACCCCCAACCGCACCCCCAACAAGGTGATCGAGGTCAGAGACCTCGTGACCCATTACGGCACCCGCCAGATCCTGAAGGGCATCTCGCTTGACATCCACGAAGGCGAGATCATGGTCATCATGGGCGGCTCGGGTTCGGGGAAGAGCACGCTGCTTAACCATCTGCTGGGCCTTTTGAAGCCGTCGTCGGGAACGGTCAGCATCCTGGGCCAGGACATCAACAAACTGTCCGCCGTCGAGATGACCAAGCTGCGCACGCGCATGGGCGTGGCCTTTCAGGGCGGCGCCCTGTTCAGTTCGATGACGGTCGGCGAGAATATTCTGCTGCCGCTGCGCGAACACACAGAACTTGACCACAGCACCATGGCCATCATGGCGCGCCTGAAAATGGAAGTGGTGAAGCTGGCCGATTTCGAAAATCTGATGCCCAGCGAATTGTCGGGCGGCATGATCAAGCGGGCCGCCCTGGCCCGCGCCATCGTGATGGACCCCAGGCTATTGTTCTGCGACGAGCCGTCGGCGGGGCTGGACCCCGTCGTGTCGGCGGCCATCGATGAGTTGATCATCACCCTGCGCGACGCCATGGGCATGACCATCGTGGTGGTCACCCACGAATTGGAAAGCGCCTTTCGCATCGCCGACCGCATCTGCGTGTTGGACCGGGGCGACATCTTGATGGTCGATACGGTCGAAGCCGTGCGCTCAACCAGCAACGAACGCATTCAGAATCTGTTGAACCGGCGGCTCGAGGAGGCGACACTCGACCCCGACGATTACATGCGCCGCCTGACCATTGGAATATAACGGGGGATTTGGGAAGACATGCGCACCCTTGACACCAATTACGTGGCCGTGGGCGCCTTTGTGCTGGCGGGCGCGGCCGGATTGATCACGGCCCTGGCCTTGCTGACCGGGCGCACCGGCTCGGCCGACATGTACTACACCGGCTACGACAACGTGTCGGGCATCAAATACGGCACCGTGGTTTCCTATGAAGGCTATCGCGTCGGCCAGGTGGAATGGGTCAAGCCCTATGGCGAGAAGGGCAAGCCGCGCTTCAAGGTGGCGCTGGCGGTTCAGGAGGGCTGGGAAATTCCCGAGGACAGCGTGGCGGCCATCACCTCGTCGGGCCTGCTGGCCGCCGTTTCGATCGATCTTCGCGCCGGACGCAGCGAAACCCTGGCCAAGCCGGAGGCCGTGCTGCAAGGGGCTAGCAGCTCCAACATGATGGCCGTGGTTTCGTCCCTGGCGGGCGACATGGGCGACCTGACCCAGAACGGGCTGAAGCCGTTGCTGGCCAGCCTGCTCCACTATGTGGACACGCTGGGTTCCACGCTGGAAAAGACCGCCCCCGATCTGCTGGCCAACATGCAGACCTTGTCCAAGGACCTGTCGAAGCGCGGCCCCGCCATTCTTGAAAATGCCGAAAGCCTGTCCGGGCGTTTGAGTCAGGCGGGCGAGCGCGTTCTGTCCGACAAGAACATCGACGAGATGGACAAGACCGTGAAGATGATGGGCGAGTTGAAAGCCACCAAGGCCCAGGTCGACCATCTGATCGCGCAATTGAACGCGACAGCCGCCGACGCCAAGCCAAGCGTCGCCCAGGGCCTGACAGATTTGAACCACACGCTGCGCGTGGTCTCCTCCAGCATCGATTCGATCACCGTCAACATGGAAAGCACCAGCCGAAACATGGCGGAATTCTCACGGCGCATCCGCGACAATCCAGGCCTGATCCTGGGCGGCGGAGCGCCACCCGACGAGGCCGCGAAATGAAAATGCGCATCCTGCTTGCCCTGCTTGCCCTCGCCCTGCCCCTGGCCGGTTGCGGCGGAGCGCCCCCGCCGGCCGAGCATTTCTACCGGCTGACCACACCCGTCGTTGCGCCGTCTGCCAAGCCCCTGCCCGGCATCCTGGTCGTCGAGCGGCTGCGCGCCGACGGCGTGACCGGCGAGCGCCCGATAGCCCATTCTCGCGCCGATCAGCCCAAGAATCTGGAAACCTACCGCTATCATTTTTGGACCGAAGCGCCGGGGCGCATGTTGCAGCAGCATCTGGTGAAATCACTGAACGACGCCAAGGCGGCCAGCCAGGTCTTGACCGACGAAGTGAAGGTTGAGGGCGTCTGGCTGTTGAAAGGCCGCCTGCTGCATTTCGAGCAGGTGTTGGGCAGCCAGCCCAAGGTGGTGATCGAAGCCGACATGACGCTGATGAAGGCCAAGGATTACAGTCTGGTCCATCGCGGCCTGTATCGCGAAGAGGAACCCGCCCAGGGCGACAGCCCTGCCGCCGCGGTCGACGCCATGCAAAAAGCCTTCGAACGCTTAAGCCAGCGGATCGCTGCCGATCTGAAAGCGCCGTAACCCCTTGGCAAAACGTCCTCGCTATGCCGTGTCGCGGCCCATCAACCGGCCGATCGAAGCGCGCAACGCCGAAATCGTCATTGAGCGCCTAGGCGCCAGGGGCGACGGGATCGGCCAGTTGGGCGGCACTCCCGTCTTCGTGCCGCTGACCCTGCCCGGCGAGCGCGTGCTGGCGCGCATCGAAGGCAAGCGCGGCGACGGCCTGACCGCCAGCGTTCTTGAATGGCTTCTGCAAGACCCGGCCCGCGCCAAGCCGCCCTGCCGCCATTTCGGCATCTGCGGCGGCTGCGCCGCCCAACATATGAACGACAAGCTCTATGTCGCCTGGAAGCGCGGCATCGCAGTGGAAGCCTTGTCCAGGGTGGGCGTGCCGGAAGAACGGATCGCCCCCTTGATGCGGGTGTCGGCGCACACTAGGCGGCGCGCCAGCTTCGCCTTCAGAAGAACCCGCGACGGCGTGTTGCTGGGCTTCAACGCCAGGGCCAGCCATCAACTGGTGGATGTCGGCGAATGCCCGCTGTTGCATCCCGATCTGGAATCGGCTCTGCCCGGCTTGCGTCTGGCCTTGAACGGCGTTCTGACCGGCGATGCCCAGGGCGACATCGCGCTTCAACTCACCGAAAGCGGTTTGGACGCGCTGATTACCTGCGACCTGACGCTCGATCTGTTCAAGCGCGAAAAGCTGGCCGTCATGACCGAGCAGGCCAATCTGGCCCGCATTTCGTGGCGACGGCACGAAGACGAGGACCCCGAACCCGTCTCCGAGCGCCACGCCCCCATCGTGACGTTGGGCGGCGTCGCCGTTCACTTGCCGCCGGGCGTCTTTTTACAGCCCAGCCGCGAGGGCGAAGCCGCCATCACCGCCCAGGTCATGGCGGGCCTGTCTGGTCTGGATGGTCCGGTGGCCGATCTGTATGCGGGCGTCGGCAGCTTCAGCCTGCCCCTGGCCGCCTGCCATCCCGTCCATGCCGTCGATGGCCATGCCCAGGCCGTGGCCGCCTTGAAACAGGCGGGCGACCGCATCGCCCTTGGCCGACTGACCACCGAGCGCAGAGATCTGTCCAAGCGCCCCCTGCTGGTCCATGAATTGAAGAAATTCAGCGGCGTGGTGATCGATCCGCCGCGCGCCGGAGCGCGCGAGCAAGTAACGGAACTGGCTATGGCCGCAACGGTTCAAAAAACCGTCATGGTGTCTTGCAATCCGGCGACGATGGCGCGCGATCTTTCCATCCTTATAAACAAGGGATGGCGTCTTGACTCGGTCGTGCCAATCGACCAATTCTTATGGACGCCGCACCTGGAACTGACGGCGATTCTTCATCAAACGATCAAAAAATCTTGAGGACCCTGCCGATGAAAACGCGTGTCGTTTTTCTTGAACTGTCCGGCCACCCCACCGTCATCCTGCCCGTCAAGCCTGAAGTCGCCGAAGACATCGAACGGGCCAAGGCCGCCATCGTCAAATACAAGCCGCATTTTGCCAAACACACCATCGTGCTGATGGGAAACGGCCTGCGCCCGGTTTACGTCGGCAAGGGCGAGCTGGTGCGCCAGCTCGACGCCATGGACGAAACCTTGCTGAAATGGACGGACATCGAATTGGTCCCGGCGGGTTACACCGTTCTTTAGCCGAAAACGCCGCCCCATTCGCTTTTCAAGGCGAGGTCCAGATCCTCGATGCTGGGCGTGTGGCCAAGCGCCCAGATGCTGGTGACGCCGCTGTCTTGCAGGCCGCAAGGCACGATGCCCGCAAAATGCGAGAGGTCAGGGTCCAGATTGATCGCCACCCCGTGATAGGTGACGCCCTGGCGAACCCGCACGCCCAAGGCGGCGATCTTGGCCTCACGTCCTTGGCCGGTCTCGACCCAGATGCCCACCCGGCCCGCCCGGCGTTCCGCCCGGATGGCGAAATGATCCAGCGAACGGATGATCCATTCCTCAAGATCGTTGACATAGGCCCGGATGTCGCCGCCCCTGGCCTTCAAGTCCAGCATGACATAAGCCACCCTTTGGCCCGGCCCATGATAGGTGTATTGGCCGCCGCGTCCGGCCTGGAAGACCGGGAACCGGTCGGGATCGAGCAAATCGGCTGGTTTGGCGCTGGTGCCCGCCGTGTAAAGGGGGGGGTGTTCCAGCAGCCAGACCCACTCCGGGGCCAATCCGGCCCGGATGGCGGCCACCCTGGCCTCCATCGCCGCCACGGCGTCAAGATAGCCGGTTTGGCCAGGGCTTACGGTCCATTCCATGTTTCTTTGGGTCATCGGGCGAACTTTGTTGCGGGACGGCTCATGATTTGCTAAGTCCTCCGGTCTCTGAAGGCAAGCCCTTCAGTTCACCAGATCGCGGTCGTGGCGGAATGGTAGACGCGCAGCGTTGAGGTCGCTGTGGGGGAAACCCCGTGGAAGTTCGAGTCTTCTCGACCGCACCATTTGCTGGAATCCGTCCCGAGGAATGAGGGCGGACCGGCGGCTCTAGCCAGGACAGGCCCGCACCATGTCCAGTGATTTGCGCGAATCCGCGCTTGAATACCATCGGTTTCCGACTCCCGGCAAGATCAGCGTCACGCCCACCAAGCCGCTGGCCAATCAGCGCGACTTGGCGCTGGCCTATTCGCCGGGCGTAGCCGCCGCCTGCGACGTCATCGTCGAAAACCCGGCCGAGGCCGCCACGGTCACCGCCAGGGCCAATCTGGTCGGCGTAGTCACCAATGGCACCGCCGTCCTGGGATTGGGCAATATCGGCCCCCTAGCCGCCAAGCCGGTGATGGAGGGCAAGGGCGTCTTGTTCAAGAAATTCGCGGGCATCGACGTCTTCGACATCGAAATCAGCGAATCCGACCCCGACCGGCTGGTCGAGATCATCGCCAGCCTGGAACCCACCTTCGGCGGCATCAACCTTGAAGACATCAAGGCGCCGGAATGTTTCGTGGTGGAAAGCAAGCTGCGCGAGCGGATGAAGATTCCCGTCTTCCACGACGATCAGCACGGCACGGCCATCATCGTCGGCGCCGCCGTCTTGAACGCGCTTAAGCTGATCGGCAAGAAGATCGAGGAGGTCAGGCTGGTCTGTTCGGGCGCTGGCGCCGCAGCCCTGTCTTGCCTGGACGTGCTGGTCAATCTGGGCATGAAGCGCGAGCATATCATGGTGTGCGACATCGAGGGCGTGGTCTATGAAGGCCGCACCAGCTTGATGGACCCCTACAAGATCCGCTATGCCCGCAAGACCGAGATGCGGGCCTTGGGCGACGTCATTGCAGGCGCCGACATATTCCTGGGCCTGTCCGCCCCTCGGGTGCTGAAACCCGAGATGGTGGCCAAGATGGCCGAGCGCCCGCTGGTTTTCGCGCTGGCCAATCCGACGCCGGAAATCATGCCGGAAGAAGTGCAGGCGGTGCGTCCCGACGCCATCATCGCCACCGGCAGAAGCGACTATCCCAATCAGGTCAACAATGTCTTGTGCTTTCCTTATCTGTTCAGGGGGGCCTTGGACGTCGGCGCCACCACCATCAACGAAGCGATGAAGCAAGCGGCCGTGAAAGCGCTGGCCGAACTGGCGATGGCCGAACCCGACGACCGGGTGGTGTTGGCCTATGGCGGCGAGGATTTGCATTTCGGCCCCAATTACCTGATCCCCAAACCCTTCGATCCCAGGCTGATTCTGGTGGTGGCGCCCGCCGTGGCCAAGGCCGCCATGGACAGCGGCGTAGCCACAAGGCCGATCGCCGATTTCCAGGCTTACCGCGACCGACTAAGCCAGTTCGTCTTCCGCTCAGGGCTAGTCATGAAGCCGGTCTTCGAGCGGGCACGGCGCGACGCCAGACGCGTCGCCTATGCCGAAGCCGAAGACAGGCGCGTGCTGTTGGCCGTGCAGACGGTGGTCGATGAGGGTTTGGCCAAGCCGGTGCTGATCGGGCGCAGGGACGTTCTGGAAAAGCGCATCCAGGAATTGGACCTGCGCTTGAAGCTGGGCGAGAACGTCGAACTGTGCGACCCGCAGAACGATCCGCGCTATCAGGAATATTGGAAGCTCTATCACAAGCTGATGGGCCGCAAGGGCATCTCGCCCGAATATGCCCGCACGGTGGTGCGCACCAGAACCAGCGTGATCGCGGCTTTGATGCTGGCCAGGGGCGAAGTGGAAGCCATGATCTGCGGCACGTCGGGCCGCTTTACCCGCCATTTCGGCCACATCATGGACGTGATCGGCCTGAAGGCGGGCGTGAAATCCGCCGCCGCCATGAACCTGATGATTCTGCCCAAGGGCACCTATTTCCTGTGCGACACCTATGTCACCCCGGAACCCAGCGCCCAGCAGATTTGCGAAACCACCCTGCTGGCCGCCGACGAGGTGAAGCGCTTCGGCATCGAACCCAAGATCGCCCTGGTCTCGCATTCGAATTTCGGCGCGCGCGACAGTGTCACGGCGGTTCGCATGCGTGAAGCGCTGGCCATGATCTTGGAACGCGCTCCTCACCTGGAAGTGGACGGCGAAATGCACGGCGACGCCGCGATTTCCGAGGAAATCCGCAACAACATCTTCCCCGAATCAAGGCTGAAGGGCGAAGCCAACTTGTTGGTCATGCCCAACATGGACGCCGCCAACATCTCGTTCAATCTCTTGAAGGTGCTGGGCCAGGGCCAGTCCGTGGGGCCGATGCTGATGGGCGTGGCCAAGCCCGCCCATATCCTGACCCCGTCCGTCACCGTGCGCGGCATCGTCAATATGAGCGCCTTGGCCGTGGTGGACGCCCAAATGTACAAAGCGCCATGAACCTGCCGATCCCCTTTTCCGACCTGATCGCGGCGGACGCGGATGGACGCCCCGTCCTGTCGCCCGAGGTTCATCATCTGCCGCATTTGCTGGAAATGGATGCCGAGGCGGTGCTGGCCTCCTTCAAGAAAAGTCAGGCCGACGACTTCACGCGCATCATCGAAGGGTTGAACGATCCCGCGAATCCCTTGAAGCGCATTCTGGACCAGTTGGTCCCGCTGGGCCTTTTCCCGGTCGATCCCAGCGCCTTGCAAGCGCTGTTCATCGATCTGCACGACCATGTGATGAGCCATCCGGTTTGGCGCCATCCCTTCTTCCTGCGCGTTTTCGAAGGGCGCGTCACGCAAGAACAGGTGGTTCAGTTCGCGCTGCACTACTTCAACCAGATCAAGAACACCCGCCAATGCGTGGCCTTGTCGCTGGGCCGCTTCAACGGATTGCAGGAACGAAATCACGGCCAGGCGTCGGAACGCATCTCGGAACTGACGCAGATCGTGCTGGCCCAGTTGATCGCCGACGAATACGGCGTTTCCACGCATGCGGTCGACGGCTATCCCGGCATGGCCCAGCTGTTCGGCGCCACCACCCACATCGTCATGTACCGCCAGTTGTTCGACGGTCTGGGCATCCCTTTCGCCCAGCAGGACGTGCCGTTGCTGAACGGCGTGGCCGACAATGTGCTGACCCAAAGGCTGGTGGCGGGCGATCTGGCCTTTTCGCCCTTGGAATCGCTGGCGTCGGTGGGGCTGGGCATGGAATGGGGCGTGCCCGAATTCTTCACCTTGCTGCTGGGCGGGCTGATCCGTTTCGCCTGGAAGAACAATCTGGCGCTCAATCAGCATCATTTGTTCGTGCTGACGGCGCATGTGAAATACGACGTGCTGCACGCCATCGCGGTGGTGCTGGCCACCTCTTTCCACTGCCGAAACCAGGAAGATGTGAAGGCGGTCAAGAACGCCACCAACATGCTGATGGCGGCCCGCTTCGGCATGATGACCGATCTTTACCGCCATGTGTTCAAGGAAGACTGCGCCCCCTTGGGCGAAATCGGACTGGCCGAGCATTACAAGATTTCGGACGGACGGATCGTTTCGGCGCTGCGAAAGGCCCGCCAGTCTTGCGACGCCAAGGCCCTGTTCGATCCGGCAGGCTATGCCCGCCACCCCCTGCCTTTCGTCTTAACAGCATGACAAGCCCGAGATAATCTGATCGCCATGACAACGCATTTCACCATCAGCGATCTGGCCCGCGAATTCAACATCACCACCCGGGCCATCCGCTTTTACGAAGATGAGGGGCTGATCTCGCCCAAACGCGACGGCCAGAAGCGCTTGTACACGCAGCGCGACCGCGTGCGCTTGATGCTGATCCTGCGCGGGCGCAGGCTGGGCTTCTCGCTGAAGGAAATCGCGGAGATCATCGATCTATATGATCGCGAACCGGGCGAGCAGGGACAGCTTCGCCTCTTCCTGGCCAAGATCGCCGAGCGCCGCCAGATGCTCAAGCAGCAGCAGGAAGACATCAAGCAAACCCTATCCGAGTTGGATCAGGTGGAAGCCAATGTCCAGCGCCGCCTGGGCGAATTGCAGCAACACTGACCATATTTCGGCCAACCCGGCACGAGGTCGTGAACCGCTCCAACGCATCGGGTTCGCGTCCTCTGATCAGTAATTGACGTTTACGTAAACGTAATGTATGCTGGCGGCAAGCTGGGAAATTCCGGCAAGCATTAGGCTACGTTCATCTGGGAGGTGCGCGACATGGCTAAAACCGTAAAGACCGCGACGGCAAAGCAGAAGGCAAGGGCCAAGCCCTCGTCCGCACCCACGTCCCTGCCCATCACTTACAAAGGCTGCGTCTATCCCTGGCATTGCGACCATGTCGGGCATATGAACGTTATGCACTATGTCGGCAAGTTCGACGAGGCGACATGGAACTTTTTCGCCGATCTGGGCATGACGCCCGCCTATTTCCGCGACCATCATTGCGGCATGGCCGCCGTCCAGCAGAACATCACCTACAAGCGCGAACTGATGGCGGGCGACGTGGTTGAAATCAGCACGCGCCTGATCGAGCTGCGCGAACGCGTCATCCGTTTCGAGCATGTGATGATCGAGCGCGGCAGCGGCGAGGTGGCCGCCATCTGCGATCTGACCGGCGTGCATCTGGACAGGCGCGCCCGCAAATCGATACCTTTCCCCCCTGAAATCCTCTCTAAGGCAAAAGCGCCATGAGCAAAACCGACTTCCAACCCGCCGACGATCAGTTCGCTTCGCGCGTGCAAGGCAGTTTCGCGCGCCAGGGCGTCATGTCCTTCATGGGCGCCACGCTTCCGGTGATCGAACCCGGCTATTGCGAAATTCATCTTCCCTACAAACCCGAGTTAAGCCAGCAGCATGGTTTCTTTCATGGCGGCGTCATCGGCATGATCGCCGATTCAGCCGCCGGTTACGCAGGCTATAGCCTGATGGCGTCCGACGCAGGCGTGCTGACCATCGAATACAAGATGAATATCGTAGCCCCTGGCGACGGCGAGTTGCTGATCGCCGAGGGCACGGTGATCAAGCCGGGGCGCACCATCACGGTGACCAGGGCCGATGTTTTCGCCGTCAAGCACCGCAAGCGCAAACTATGCGCCACCATGCTGCAAACGCTGGCGGTGCGCACGGGAATTCCAGAGTTTTTGGGGTAATTGTAAATTTAAACCGGTTTGATAGCATAGGAAAATGTATCGCACCGACATCTCTCGAAGAGACGCGAAGGCCCTGATTTATTTCGTGGCATGGTTCACCTTGAGTGTATCCTGGTATGTCCATTGGATGATTCAGGTTGGCGTTAGCGTCTTCTTCCTTTATTCGATTGCGGGGAGGCTTCTGCCGAACAGAAACTTTTTTTTAACTGATGAAAGAAACCTTTTTTTCTCTTTCTCGAGAAGATCAACGATGGCGCTCAGCGTCAGCCTTATTGCAGCCATTCCTGTCGCGCAGATCGAAAGCTCAAGCAACGCGCTTCTTACTGGTTTTGACATTAACTCTATAGTCAACAGCCGCTCGCTGTTCATGATTTTGCAGAACCTAGCGAACGATCCAGAATTCCTTCAAGGCAATATGTTCCTGCCCAGAAGCTTTCTGTTTGCCCTAATAAGCAGCTTTTTGCTTGCCCATTATGCACTTAATGCCAGAAGCTATGTTTATGCGCCAAAACCCAGGTGGATGCTCTTGGCCCTCGTGGTGATTTTACCTACTTCACTCATCATGTTTGCCGCCGGGGCGACGATGCGTGACTACCTGCCCCTAGCTCTAAACATCGTCATTATACACATGGCTATTTCATCCGCCATGTACTGGCTGATTTTCCCGTTTCGATCTCGGCTTTGACAGCGCTTACGGAGATGGCGGTGCGCACGGGGATGCCAGAGTTTTTGGGGTAAGGTGGCGCTCAAACCTGCGGCTTGGCGTGGGTCCAGCCGTCGATCAGTTCTTGGAAATCCTTGCCGGGAATGGGGCGGCTGTACAACCAGCCCTGCGCGATATGACAGCCGGACAGCCTTAGGAACTCGCGCTGGCCGTGGGTTTCCACCCCTTCGCCCACCACCTTCAGGCTCATGCTGTTGGCCATGGCGATGATCGACTTGACGAGGTCGGCATCGCCCTCATTGTCGCCCAGGTCCTTGATGAAGGAGCGGTCGATCTTCAAGGTGTCGAAGGGGAAACGGCGCAGATAGCTGATCGACGAGAAGCCGGTTCCGAAATCGTCGATGGCAAAACCCACGCCCAGGGATTCCAGCTCCTGGATGATCGACAGCGTTTCCTGGGTATGTTCCAACAACACGCTTTCGGTCAGTTCCAGTTCGAGGCAAGCGGGCGGCAGGCCGCTGTCTCTTAGCGATGAACGCACGGTATCGACCAGCGTGCGCTTCTGGAATTGCTTGCCCGAGATGTTGACGGCTACGAAAATCTCATGGTCGGGACGTTGCCAACTGGCAGCGTCGCGGCAAGCCGTGCGCAAGACCCATGCGCCAATGGACAAGATCAGCCCGGTCTCCTCGGCCAGGGGAATGAACTGTTCGGGCGACACCTCGCCCAGCACCGGATTGCTCCAGCGCAACAGCGCTTCGGCGCCGACCAGACGCCCCGTGCCACTATCGACCAGCGGCTGATAGTGCACCTTCATCTCGTTGCGCTCGATGGCATGACGCAACTGCGATTCCATGCGCATATGTTCCAGCGCGCGCGCGTTCATTTCCGGCGTGAAATAGCGGAAGACGCCCTTGCCTTCGCGCTTGGAGCGATACATGGCGGCGTCGGCGTTGCGCATCAGCAAGATGGGGTCGCGCTCGTCGTCGGGAAAGATGGCGATGCCGATGCTGCCCGCGATGTAGGCCTCGTGACCGCCGACATCGAAGGGCTGGTTGCAGACGGTCAGAATTTTTTCCGCCACCACCTCGGCGCTGCTTATGTCGGTCAGGTCGGGCAACAACAGCACGAATTCGTCGCCGCCGAGGCGGGCCACCGTATCGCCTTCGCGCAGGCAGTCAACCAAGCGCAGCGCCGCCTCTTTCAGCAGCAGGTCGCCCGCCGCATGGCCCAGCGTATCGTTGACCTTCTTGAAATCGTCGAGATCGAGCAGCATCAGCGCCACCTTGCGGTTATAGCGCTGGGCTTGGGCGATCGCCTGCTTCAAGCGATCCATGGCCAGAATGCGGTTGGGCAGGCCGGTCAGCGCGTCGTAATTGGCCTGGCGAACCAGACGTTCCTCGTATTCCTTGCGGATCGAGATGTCTTCCTTGACCGAGATGTAATGCGTGATGGCGCCTGAATTGTCGCGGATCGGCGAAATGATGGCGTGCTGCCAGAACAGGCTGCCGTCCTTCTTGCGGTTCATCAATTCGCCGCGCCATTCCTTGCCCGCCGTAATGGTTTCCCAGAGCGACTCGTACAGGGCGGCGGGCGTGCGCCCCGACTTCAAGATGCTGGGCTTCTTGCCGATCACTTCCTTGGAGGCGTAACCCGTGACCTGCGAGAAGCGGGGATTGACGTATTGGATGATCCCCTCGGCATCGGTGATGACGACGTCGGCCGGGCTTTGCTCGACCGCCTGCGACAGATGGCGCAGTTTTTCTTCCGACTGTTTGCGCTTGCTGATGTCGCGCGCCGCCACCGAGAAGAAATTGCGCCCCGCCTCGCGCCAGCGGCCGACCGAGAATTCGACGGGAAACTCCTCGCCGTTCTTGCGCAAGCCATGCGCCTCGATGGGTTTGCCGGTGAAATTGTGCCGCCCCCTGTCCTTGGCCATTCTTTTGACCCAGGCGGCATTGATGGCGTGGTAGCGCTCGGGGATCAGCCGACTGAGAGGCGACCCCAGGATTTCGTCTTGGCGAAATCCGTACACCGCCTCGGCGCCCTCGTTCCATGAGACGATGCGGCCTTCCTCGTCGAAGGCAATCAGGGCGTCGGGGGTCGAGCGCGCGAAGGCCAGGAAATGATCCTTGGCCGCTTGGCTTGCCGCCTCGGCCTGCTTGCGGGCGCTAATGTCGCGCCACACCGACTGCATGGCGCGGTGGCCGCCATAGGTGGTCATGCCCATGGTCGATTCCACCTCGACCTGTCCGCCATCCAGACGCACGAGGCGCATCTCGACCAGCGGCAACTGTTCGCCCCTGGCCAGCAGCTTCAAGCGCTTGGCGACCAGATCGTGACAGGCCGGATCGATGATCTCGATGATCGAGCGCCCGATCAGGTCGGTCGGCGTGGGCGCGCCCATCATGATCTGGGCCTGGCGGTTGGCGTAAACGATGGTGCCGCCCTGATGAACCAGAATGGCGTCGGGCGCCAGTTCGACCAGACGGCGGAAACGCTCTTCGCTTTCCCGCAGCCTTACCTCGGCGTTGCGTCGCTCGGAAATGTCGGTATAGGTGGTGATGAAGCCGCCGCCGGGCAGCGGACTGCCCTGAATTTCCAGGACGCGCCCGTCAGGCGTCGTGCGCTCGACCGTGTGCGCCTCGAACTTTCTGGCCCGCTCGACGCGAAACCGGACCTCGGTCTCAATGTCGCAATCGCCATATTCGCCATGTTCGGCATTGTAGCGGATGAAGGTTTCGAACGGCGTGCCCGGCTGCGCCAAGCCTGGCGGAAACTTGTACAGCTTCAAGAATT
The DNA here is from genome assembly GCA_015231795.1 of Alphaproteobacteria bacterium. Classification (NCBI taxonomy): domain Bacteria; kingdom Pseudomonadati; phylum Pseudomonadota; class Alphaproteobacteria; species Alphaproteobacteria bacterium. The sequence goes on from JADGAX010000005.1 coordinate 199,262, forward strand.
GGGTGTTGAAATATACCATATTGAGATCGGCGTCGAAGACGCTGATACCCACATCAAGCTGATCAAGACTGTTTCTCAGCAAAGCCGTAGTGCCCGAATCCAATGCCAGAACGCTCAACGAAAGGCCTTCCCACAGTGCGTTTTTTAATTGTTTTAGTTTTTCATTTCCTTGATCTGATCAGGCAATTCGGCAGACCGGAAATTTGTGGACGAATAATGAAGAATGCATGACTCCTTGGCAAGAACATTGAGAGATTTTGACAAGATTCGACCTATGGGCGACGCTGCATTGCGAAAATGCCGACGAAAGGAATGGGGCGCGCGCCGCTCGCATTCGTCGAAGGGTTCGATGTCGGCTTGATTCAGATTTCGCCATTCGCCTTTAAGCAAGGCGAGGCAATGACGATGATCGAATGGCCTTGACGAAGGTCATCATCTGGGTTCGGGCGCCCATTGTCCCGCCAAGGATGACGCAATTCTCGCCACTGGATTTCACGCTCCTTTATTTAATTGACGTTTACGTAAACGTCATCTATTTTCCAGGCGACGCTGGGCCGCCCCCTGGCTTAGCCTTGCGCCAAAGCCTGCTTGCCGCAGAAAAACAAGCGCCAGAACCAGAGGAAACCGACATGATCCCCAACGCCTATCCCAGCTTGAATTTCCATCTTGGCGAAGATGTCGACATGCTGCGCCAGTCGGTCGCCGATTTCGCCCAGGACCGCATCGCGCCCCTGGCCGCCGAGATCGACCGTTCGAACGAATTTCCCATGCATCTGTGGAAGGAACTGGGCGAGTTGGGCGTGCATGGCATTACGGTGGAAGAAGCCTATGGCGGCGCGGGAATGTCTTACCTGGCCCATGTGGTGGCGATGGAGGAAATCAGCCGCGCATCGGCCTCGGTCGGCCTGTCCTACGGCGCGCATTCCAACTTGTGCATCAACCAGATCCGACGCAACGGCAATGAAGAGCAGAAAAGGAAATATCTGCCCAAACTGATCTCGGGCGAGCATGTGGGCGCCCTGGCGATGAGCGAGCCGGGGGCGGGTTCCGACGTCGTCTCGATGCGGCTGAAGGCCGAGAAGAAGGGTGACCGCTACATCCTGAACGGCACCAAATTCTGGATCACCAATGGTCCCGACGCCGACGTGCTGGTGGTTTACGCCAAAACCGACCCCGCCGCCGGTTCGAAAGGCATCACCACCTTCCTGGTCGAAAAGGGATTCAAGGGCTTTTCCGTGGCCCAGAAGCTGGACAAGCTGGGCATGCGCGGCTCCAACACCGGCGAATTGGTGTTCCAAGATTGCGAAGTGCCCGAGGAAAACGTGTTGAACGCCATCGGCAAGGGCGTCAACGTCTTGATGAGCGGCCTGGATTACGAACGCGCCGTGCTGGCGGGTGGGCCTTTGGGCATCATGCAGGCCTGCATGGATGTGGTGGTGCCTTATGTGCATGAAAGAAAGCAGTTTGGCGAACCCATCGGCAACTTCCAGCTGATGCAGGGCAAGCTGGCCGACATGTACACCACGCTCAATGCCTGCAAGGCCTACGTCTATGCCGTTGCCCGGGCCTGCGATCTGGGCGAGACCACCAGGAAGGACGCCGCCGGGGCCATCCTCTATTCCGCCGAAAGGGCCACCTGGATGGCGCTGGAGGCCATTCAGACCCTGGGCGGCAACGGCTATATCAACGATTATCCCACCGGCAGGCTGCTTCGTGACGCCAAATTGTATGAAATCGGGGCGGGCACCAGCGAGATCAGGCGCATGCTGATCGGGCGCGAACTGTTCAACGAGACGGCTTGAGCTTGCCGATAGGCGTAAAGATTTCTATTGTCGCGCAAAATGAGGCGCTCTTGATGAGCGCCTCCCGATAAACAGGAGCAACGCACCATGTCATCCGATCCCATCGTCATCGTAGGCAGCGCCAGGACCCCCATGGGCGGCTTTCAAGGCGACCTGAAGGACGTGACCGCCCCGCATCTGGGCGCGGCCGCCATCCGGGCCGCCGTGCAGCGGGCCGGGATTAAGCCCGAAGACGTCGAGGAAGTGATCATGGGCCTGTGCCTGTTCGCAGGACTGGGCCAAGCGCCGTCGCGCCAGGCGTCGCGCTTTGCAGGCCTGCCCGACAGTGCTGGCTGCACCACCATTTCCAAAATGTGCGGCTCGGCCATGAAGGCCACCATGCTGGCCAACGATCTGTTGATCGCCGGGACCAACAAGGTGATGGTGGCGGGCGGCATGGAAAGCATGACCAATGCGCCTTACATCCTGGAAAAGGCCCGCTCGGGCTATCGCATGGGTCATGGCAAAATCTATGACCACATGTTCCTGGACGGGCTTGAAGACGCCTATGACAAGGGCCGCCTGATGGGCACCTTCGCCGAGGACACCGCCCAGGCCTATCAATTCACCCGCGAAGCCCAGGACGATTTCGCCATCGCCTCGACCAAGCGCGCCCAGAAGGCGATCACGGAAGGCTGGTTCGACGCCGAAGTGACGCCGTTGAGCGTGAAGGCGGGCAAAAGCGAAACCATCGTCTCCAAGGACGAGCAGCCCCTGAAGGCCAAGCTGGACAAGATTGCCAGTTTAAAGCCCGCTTTCCGCGAAGGCGGCACGGTGACGGCGGCCAATTCATCGTCGATCTCGGACGGCGGCGCTGCGCTGGTTCTCATGCGCCGCAGCGAAGCGGACAAGCGCGGCTGCAAGCCGATTGCCGTCATCAAGGGCCACGCCACCTTTTCCCAGGCCCCGGCCTGGTTCACCACCGCCCCGGTCGGCGCCATGAAGACCCTGCTGGAAAAAGTGAACTGGCAGGCCAAGGATGTCGATCTGTTCGAAATCAACGAGGCCTTCGCCGTGGTGACCATGTGCGCCATGAAGGATCTCGACATTCCCCACGACAAGGTGAACGTGCATGGCGGCGCTTGCGCGCTTGGCCACCCGGTGGGCGCATCGGGCGCCAGAATCATCGTAACCCTGCTTGCCGCGCTTCAGAAATACGGCCTTAAGAAAGGCGTGGCGTCCTTGTGTATCGGCGGAGGTGAGGCCACCGCCATGGCTTTGGAGCTTGCAAACTGATGACTCGTACCCTTATTTCCTCCGGCTCGCCCTTCGAAGAAGTCATGGGCTATTCGCGCGCCGTCGTCGACGGCAACTGGATCTTCGTGGCCGGCACGTCGGGTTTCGCCAACGGCCAGATCGCCGACGACGTGGTGGAACAAGCCGAAACCGCCTTTGCGACCATTGCGGCGGCCCTGGCCAAGGCGGGCGCCACGCTCGACGACGCGGTGCGTGTGGTTGTCTATCTGACCGACGTCGCCTATTTCGAGAAAGTGGCGCCGGTACTGGGCAAGCATCTCAAAGTCTCCAAGCCCGCCAACTCCACCGTCATCGTGGCCGCCCTGGTCGATCCCCGCATGAAAGTGGAGATCGAAATCACCGCGCTGAAACGGGGATAGGCCCGCTTGCCAACGGTCTTCATCACGGGATCAAACCGGGGCTTGGGGCTTGAATTCGCCCGCCAGTACGCGCATGCGGGCTGGCGGGTGATCGCCACCTGCCGCGATCCCGGCTGTTCGGCCAAATTATCGGGCCTGCCCGGCGTCGAGATCCATGCGCTGGACGTCACCGATTACGGCTGGATCAAGGTGCTGGCCGACAAGCTGAAGGACAAGCCCATCGACCTGATGCTGTGCAACGCCGCCCAGTTTGGGGGCGATCAGGAATTCGGCGCGGTGGATGTCGATGACTTTGCAGAAACGCTGAATGTGAATGTCATAGCCCCCATGATGCTGGCCCAGGCCTTCAGGCCGCATGTGGCGGCCAGTCAGGGGCGCGTGATGGCCTTTCTGTCCAGCCGCATGGGATCGATCGCCGACAATGCGTCCGGGGGGTTTTACATTTACCGGGCGTCAAAAGCCGCCCTCAACGCCCTCGTAAAATCGCTGTCGGTCGATCTTGAATCTTCAGGTATCGTGTCCCTGGCCTTGCATCCGGGCTGGGTGAAAACCGACATGGGGGGAGAGGCGGCACCTCTTTCTCCTGGCGAAAGCATCAGCGGTCTGCGCAAAGTGCTCGGCCAAGTGACAAGCCAGCATTCCGGCAAGTTCCTAAGCTATAACGGCGAGGAGATTCCATGGTGAGCCCAACGCAGATCGACCGACTGATCGCCGGATTCAAGAGCTTCAAGGCCACCTATTACGAACAACGGCCCGAACGTTTCCAAAGTCTGGTCGAGCGTGGGCAGAATCCCAGAACCCTGGTCATCGCCTGTTCGGACTCGCGCGCCGATCCCGCCATTTTGACCAATTCGGAACCGGGCGAGTTGTTCGTCATCCGCAACGTAGCCAGCTTGGTCCCTCCCTATCAACCGGAAGGACGCATGCTGGGCACCAGCTCGGCCATCGAATTCGCAGTGCGCGACCTGGCCGTGCGCCATATCGTGGTGCTGGGCCATTCCAATTGCGGCGGCATCGAAGCGCTTCAGCGCATCGCCAAGGGCGAAGAACCGCAGCGCGAATTTCTGGCCAATTGGGTGTCGATCGCCTGCGAGGCGTCGAATTGCAAGGACAAGAGCGTCGGCGACGCCAACGAGATCGGCCGTCAGGCGGTCGTGGTGTCCTTGACCAATCTGAAGACCTTTCCCTGGATCGCCGAACCGCACGCCAAAAAGGAACTGTCCTTGCACGGCTGGTGGTTCGACATGGGCAAGGGGGCTTTGTGGGCCTACAACGAGTTCAAGGGAGCCTTCGAGGTTCTGGCATGAAATTGTCCGAACAGCAAAACATGATCCGCGACATGGCGCGCAGTTTCGCGCAGGAGAAGCTGGCGCCTTTTTCGGCCAGCTGGGACAAGGAAAGCCGCTATCCCGCCGAAGCCATCGCCGAGATGGGAGCGCTTGGCCTGATGGGCATGCTGCTGCCCGAGGCGTGGGGCGGAGCCGAGGCCGATCACGTATCTTACGCCCTGGCGCTGGAAGAGATCGCGGCGGGCGACGCTTCTTGCTCCACCATCATGAGCGTCCATAATTCCGTGGGTTGCATGCCCATCTACAAATTCGGAACCGAAGAACAGAAGAAACGGTTTCTGCCCGAGATGGCGACCGGCGCAAAGATCGGCATTTTCGCGCTGACCGAGCCACAAGCTGGGTCGGACGCCGCCAACCTGAAGACCAGGGCCGTCAAGGACGGCAATTCCGGCTACATCCTAAACGGCACAAAGCAGTTCATCACGTCGGGTCGCAACGGCCAAGTGATGATCGCCTTCGCCGTCACCGACCCGACGGCGGGCAAGAAGGGAATCACCGCCTTTATCGTGCCCACCGACACACCGGGCTATAAAGTGTGGCGGGTCGAGGAGAAGATGGGCCAGCACGCATCGGACACTTGCCAAGTCTTGTTCGAAGATATGCGCCTGCCCGTGGATTTGCGCCTGGGCCAAGAGGGCGAGGGATACAAGATCGCGCTGTCCAACCTGGAAGGCGGGCGGATCGGCATCGCCTCGCAGTCGGTGGGCATGGCCAAGGCGGCGCTGGAAACCGCAATCGCCTACGCCAAGGAGCGCACCGCATTCGGCAAACCCATCGCCCAACACCAAGCCGTGGGTTTCCGGCTGTCCAACATGGCCACGCAGATCGAAGCGGCCAGGCATCTGGTGCTGGAAGCCGCCCGCCTGCGCGACGAGGGGCTGCCTTGCCTCAAGGAAGCCAGCATGGCCAAGCTGTTCGCCAGCGAAATGGCCGAGCGCGTGGTCTCGGACGCCATCCAGACCCTGGGCGGCTATGGATACCTTTCCGACTTTCCGCTCGAGCGCTTGTACCGCGACGCGCGGGTGACGCAGATTTACGAGGGCACCAGCGACGTCCAGCGCATGGTCATCGCCCGCGCTCTGCTGGAGGAATAAGGAACATGCCGGGTCCCATCGATTTCTATTTCGACTTCTCCTCGCCCTATGGCTATTTCGCCCGCCATGGGGTTGAAGCGTTCGCCGCCAGGACGGGACGCGCCATCGTTTGGAAACCGATCATGATCGGGGCCGCCTTCAAGGCGTCGGGCAATCAGCCCCTGATGAGCCAGCCCTTGAAAGGGCCTTATTGCGTGCGCGACTGGGCCAGGCTGTCTCGCCTGTACAATGTGCCCTGGACCTTGCCCGATCCGTTTCCCATCGCGGCCCTGGCCGCCACGCGCGCCTTTTACTGGATCGAAGCGGAACAGGGATCGGCGCTGGCGCGCAATTTCGCCATGGCGGTTTTCGACGCCTATTTCGGCAAGGGCATCGACATTTCAAAACCCGAGACGGTGGCCGATCTCGGGCAGATGCACGGCATTCCCCGCGCCCAATTGCTGGCCGCCATCGAGGACGCAAGCTGGAAAAACAAGGTGCGCGAGGAGACCGACAAGGCGATTGGGCTGGGCGTTTTCGGATCGCCCTTCTTCATTGTGGACCAGGAGCCCTTCTGGGGCTTCGACCGCATTCCGATGATGGAAGAATGGATCAGGCGCAAAGGCTGGTAAGATGACGGTACTGAAATCCGCCCTCAATCCTCGCGATCCGGAATTCAAGGCCAACCTGTCGGCCATGCAGGCCCTGTCCGCCGATCTGCGCGCCAAGGTCGCCGAGGTCAAGCTGGGCGGCGGCGAGGGACCGCGCAAAAAGCACCTGGAACGCGGCAAGCTGTTGCCCCGCGAGCGCATCCGCCAACTGCTGGATATGGGATCGCCCTTTCTGGAATTCTCGCAACTGGCCGCCTATGGGATGTATGATGGCACCATCGCGGGCGGCGGCATCATCACCGGCATCGGGCGCATCCAGGGCAATGAATGCGTCATCGTCGCCAACGACGCCACGGTCAAGGGCGGCACCTATTACCCGCTGACCGTGAAAAAGCATTTGCGCGCCCAGGAAATCGCGCTCGAGAACAATCTGCCTTGCGTCTATCTGGTCGAATCGGGCGGCGCCAACCTGCCCAATCAGGACGGCGTCTTTCCCGACCGCGACCACTTCGGACGCATCTTCTACAATCAAGCCAATATGAGCGCGGCGCGCATCCCCCAGATCGCCGTCGTGCTGGGCAGTTGCACGGCGGGCGGGGCCTATGTGCCCGCCATGAGCGACGAAGCGGTGATCGTGAAGAATCAGGGCACCATCTTTCTGGGCGGCCCGCCTTTGGTCAAGGCCGCCACCGGCGACGTGGTGACGCCCGAGGAACTGGGCGGCGCCGACATTCATTGCCGCATCTCGGGCGTTGCCGACCATTACGCCGAGGACGACGCGCACGCCATGGCCATCGCCAGGCGGATCATGGGAACGCTGAACCGCGGCAAGCAGCTTTCCTTGCGGCTGCGCGAACCCGCTCCGCCCCTCTACGATCCGGCCGAGATCGGCGGCATCGTTCCCACCGACCCCAAGAAGCCCTATGACGTCCGTGAAGTGATCGCCCGCTTGGTCGATGGGTCGGAATTCGACGAGTTCAAGCGCCTGTACGGCGCAACGCTGGTTTGCGGCTTCGCGCATCTGATGGGCTATCCGGTCGGCATTGTCGCCAACAACGGCATCTTGTTTTCGGAAAGCGCCCAAAAGGGCGCGCATTTCGTGGAATTGTGCGCCCAGCGCGGCATCCCCTTGCTGTTTTTGCAAAACATCACCGGCTTCATGGTGGGCAAGCGCTACGAAGCGGGCGGCATCGCCAAGGACGGCGCCAAGATGGTGACCGCCGTCGCCTGCGCGCGTGTGCCGCGCATCACCATGATCATGGGCGGCAGCTTCGGAGCGGGCAATTACGCCATGTGCGGACGCGCCTACAGCCCCCGTTTTTTGTGGCTGTGGCCCAATGCGCGGGTCTCGGTGATGGGCGGCGAACAGGCGGCCAGCGTGCTGGCGCAGGTGAAACGCGACGGCATGGAAGCCAAGGGACAAAGTTGGAGCAAGGAAGAGGAAGAGTCCTTCCGCGCCCCCATCCGCGAGCAGTACGAGACGCAGGGCCATCCCTATTACGCATCTGCCCGCTTATGGGATGACGGCATCATCGATCCCGCCGACTCACGCATGGTGCTGGCCCTGTCGCTGTCGGCGGCCTTGAACGCGCCCATTCCCCCCACCCAATTCGGCGTCTTTCGGATGTAGCCATGAGCGATACTCTTCTTGTCAGCATCCAGAATGGCCGGGCCGACGTGACCTTGAATCGCCCGGAAATCCACAACGCCTTCGACGAGGCGCTGATCGCCGAGCTGACCGAACTGTTGACGCGCCTGGGCCGTGACGACGCCGTGCGCGCGGTGGTGCTGTCCGGTTCGGGCAAAAGTTTTTCGGCGGGCGGCGATCTGAACTGGATGAAGCGCTTTGCCAATTACTCGTTCGAGCAGAATGTCGAAGACGCCAAGGCGCTGGCCCTGGTCATGCAAACGCTGGACGAATTGCCCAAGCCCACCATCGCCCGCGTGCAGGGTGCGGCCTATGGCGGCGGGGTCGGGCTGGTGGCTTGCTGCGACATCGCCGTGGCCGTTCCTTCCGCCTCCTTTTGCCTGTCCGAGGTCAAGCTGGGCATCATTCCCGCCGTGATCTCGCCCTATGTCATCGCCGCCATGGGGGCCAGGGCCGCCAGGCGCTATTTCCTGACCGCCGAACGTTTCGACGGCGTCGAAGCTCACCGGCTGGGATTGGTGCATGAACTGGCCGACAACGAGGAACAATTGGACAAGGCGGTCGACAGGCTGGTCGCCACCCTGGCCGCCAACGGCCCCCAGGCCATCGCAAGTTCGAAGGATTTGATCCGCGCGGTGGCGCAGCGCCCCATCACGCAGGACGTGCGCCTGGACACGGCGCGCAGGATCGCCGAGCGTCGCGCCAGCGCCGAGGGAAAAGAAGGCGTCGGCGCCTTTCTCGAGAAACGAAAGCCAACATGGCAATGATCCAGGAAGACGGCAACCGTTCCCTGACTTGGCGCGGCTACGCAGCCGCCTGGGCCATCAACGCCGCCACCATGGCGCCGCTGTGGATTTGGATGGACGGACGGTACGGCCTGCTGAAAAGCCTGTTCTTCGCCCTGTTCTTCGCCTACGCCTACGCCATCAAGCGCAACATGATCGATGTCGCCGTCTTTTCCCTGATCATGACCGGGCTTCAGCTCTTCTCGCGCCAGGTGGTCAATTATCACCAGTTGGTCGTCGACGCCAATCCCCTGGAACTGGCGACCTTGGCCGGGCACTCTGCCCTGACCCTAAGCTCTGCCTGGCTGATGAGCTGGCTGTTCGATCTTCGGGGAACGCCCGGACCCACCTATACCCGCCTGGCCGCCTATTATATGATCTTTTACATGGGCCAGTTCATCTTGCACGCCCTGTTCGTGATGGTTTCGACGGGCTTGGCGATCTCGCCCTACCACTTTGCGCAATTCCTATTGGTCCTGCTTATGCCCTTGCTGGTCTGGCGGCCGGGCGCTCTGGCCGTGCATGCCCTTAGCCAGCATGTCGCCCTGTTCAGATCGGGCGCTTCTTGGAAGCGCCGCTTTCGCGACTTCGACAATACGCGCGCCGTGGTGTTCTCGTGCTTGGCCCTGTTCACGGCCAGCGTGGTGTGGTTCGGCTTCGTCCATTACGCCATCGGCAAGTTGGGGTTGTCCGCCTATTACACCATCCCGGCGGGCTGCCCATCCTTGCCCAGCCTCGGCGACTTCATGACGCATTCCCTATCGGCCAGTCTGGGCCTGGACGATAGTTGCACGGCATCCGCCTCGCTCTTGTCGCGGATCGCCGATTATCTGCAAGTGATCATCTCGCTGTTCTTGTTTCTCGTGCTGGTCCAGGCGCTGGCCCTGGCCTTCAGCGCGCCGGGACCGGACCAGCCCCCGGAAAGGCCGGAATAGACCATGCGCTTCGATACCCTCCTGATCGCCAACCGCGGCGAAATCGCCACACGAATCATCCGCACGGCAAGGCGCATGGGCCTTCGCTCGGTCGCCGTCTATTCCGACGCCGACAAACACGCCTTGCATGTCGAGATGGCCGACATGGCCGTGCATATTGGCCCGCCACCGGCGCGAGAAAGCTACCTGTCCGTCGACGCCATCTTGCAAGCGGCGCGCGCATCGGGCGCTCAAGCCATCCATCCCGGCTACGGATTTTTAAGCGAAAACGCCGACTTCGCCGAGGCCGCGATAAAGGCGGGGCTGGCATTCGTGGGTCCGACGCCGCACGCCATGCGCGCCATGGGGTCTAAATCGGAATCGAAGCGCCTGATGGCCAAGGCGGGCGTGCCTTTGGTGCCCGGCTATCATGGCACCGACCAAAGCAACGCCGCCATCGAGCGGGAAGCCGGGCGCATCGGCTTTCCCGTGCTGATCAAGGCCTCGGCCGGCGGCGGCGGCAAGGGCATGCGCATCGTGACCCAGCAAAGCGAACTTGAACCCGCCATCGCCTCGGCAAGGCGCGAGGCTAAGGCGTCTTTCGGCGACGATACGCTGCTGGTCGAAAAATATCTGTCCCGCCCGCGTCATGTCGAGATTCAGGTCTTCGCGGATATGCAGGGCAATGCCGTCTACCTGTTCGAGCGCGATTGCTCGCTGCAGCGCCGCCATCAAAAGGTGATCGAGGAAGCGCCCGCCCCCGGCCTTGATCCAGCGCTGCGCGCCCGCATGGGTGAGGCGGCAGTGGCGGCGGCCAAGGCCGTCGGCTATCTGGGCGCTGGAACGGTCGAGTTCCTGCTGGACGAAGACGGCGGCTTTTATTTCATCGAAATGAACACGCGCCTGCAGGTCGAACATCCGGTGACCGAGATGATCACCGGCCTTGATCTGGTGGAATGGCAATTGCGCGTCGCCATGGGCGAGGCCCTGCCCCGAAACCAAAGTCAGTTGTCGATCAATGGCCATGCCTTCGAGGCCCGCATCTATGCCGAAGATCCGGCGCGCGATTTTCTGCCCGCCACCGGCAGGCTGCTTCATTGGCGTCCGCCCGTCGAATCGCCCCATGTGCGGGTGGATAGCGGCGTGCGGGCTGGCGACGACATCGGCATCCATTACGATCCCATGCTGGCCAAGCTGATCGTCTGGGACGAAGACCGCGCCAAGGCCCTGGCACGCCTGCAATCGGCGCTGTCCGATTTCGAAGTGGCGGGGCTGGTCACCAATCTCGACTTTCTGTCCAATGTCGCCGCCCATCCGGCTTTCGCCGAAACAGCCGTCGATACCGGCTTTCTTGACCGCGAGCAGGGCGCCCTGTCGTCCAAGCCTTCGCAGGCCCCCGAGACCATCCTGGCCCTGGCCGCCATCGGCGTCATGCTGGACAGGGACGAAGAGGCCAAGGCGCAGGCCAAGCTGTCTTGCGATCCTTACTCGCCTTGGCATTCGGCCATCGGCTGGCGCATGAACGACGACAATCACCACGACCTCATTTTCATGGATGGCGAGAAGGACCAGAAGGTCACGGTGCATTACCGCAAACAGGGATGGCAGATCGACTTGCCGTCCGGCGCGTCCATGGCGGCGAGCGCCCAGCGCCAAGACGACGGCTCGCTGATGGCCGATCTGGACGGATATCGCCTTAACGCAAGGCTGGTGCGCGAGGGTCAACACCTGATCTTGTTTGCACAGGGCAAGGCCTATCATCTTGACCTGTTCGATCCCATGAGCCTGGCGGCGGGACGCGAAGCGCAAGGCGGCAGCCTGACCGCTCCCATGCCCGGCAAGGTCACCGCCGTGCATGTCAAACCCGGCGACGCCGTCCTGCTGGGCCAGCCTTTGATGATTCTGGAAGCGATGAAGATGGAGCACACCATCAAGGCGCCCATCGACGGCGTTGTGGCGTCCGTGCATTTCGCGCCCGGCGATCAGGCCAGCGACGGCGACGTGCTGATCGCATTCGTGCAAGAGGAATGATCCGATGCGCCTGCCCAGCCATGTCCGCCTTGTCGAGGTCGGCCCGCGCGATGGGCTGCAGAACGAAGCCGATCTTGTTGGCGTCGAAGATCGCGTGGCGTTGATCGACGAATTGACCGCCGCAGGCCTGCCCGCCATCGAAGTGGGCAGTTTTGTCTCGCCAAAATGGGTGCCGCAAATGGCAAGCACCGATCTGGTTCTGGCCAACATCATCCAAAGAACCGGCACCTCCTATCCGGTGCTGACGCCCAATCTGCAAGGCTTCGAGGCGGCCATGAAGGCGGGCGCTAAGGAAGTCGCCATTTTTGCATCCGCCAGCGAGGCCTTTTCGCAAAAGAACATCAATTGTTCGATTGCCGAAAGCCTGGAACGTTTCCGCCCCCTCTGCGCCAAGGCCCAGGAAAGGAACGTCAAGGTGCGCGGCTACGTGTCTTGCGTGTTGGGCTGCCCTCATGACGGCGCGGTCGAACCGGTTCGGGTGGCCGACGTGGCCGAGCAGCTTTTCAAGATGGGCTGCTACGAGATATCGCTGGGCGACACGATCGGCACGGGAACGCCGGGGAAGGCCCAGGCGATGGTCAGCGAAACGGCGAGGCGCATTCCCCAGGCGTCGCTTGCCGCCCATTTTCACGACACTTACGGCCAGGCGCTGGCCAATCTGCTGGCCGTGATGGAGGTGGGCGTCAGCACCATCGATTGCTCGATCGCGGGTCTGGGCGGCTGCCCCTACGCCAAGGGCGCTTCCGGCAATGTGGCGACCGAAGACGTTCTTTACATGCTGAACGGTCTGGGCATCGATACCGGCGTGGAGATGGAGCTTCTGCTCGTCGCCTCGCGCTTTGTCTCGGAAAAATTGGGGCGTCCCCTGGCCTCGAAGGTCGCCCGCGCCTTGCTTACAGCCGAGCCATAACCTCGAGCGATCCGTCCCAGATCATCTTGACGGAGACCAGCAAGATGACGACCAGTCCGGCATAGGCGATCCAGTGGTGGCGCTGCAGCAGCTTGGCGACGTAACTTGCCGCCAGCCCCATCAAGGCCACCGATAGCGCCAGACCGATAACCATGATTACCGGATGATCCATGGCCGCCCCCGCCACCGCCAGCACATTGTCCAGCGACATCGAGACGTCGGCCACCACGATCTGAATGACCGACTCCTTGAAACTTTTCTGGTTCTTGGCGCAATAGTCGGCGCCTTCCAGGGCGGCCTCGCCCTCGGCCTCTTCCTGATGGGCGTTGCTTCTGATCTCGCGCCACAGCTTCCAGGAAACCCACAGCAACAGAATGCCGCCCGCCACCATCAGCCCCACGATCTGCAAAAGCTGCGAGGTGAAGACGGCGAATATGATGCGCAGCAGGGCCGCCGCCCCGATCCCGATCAGGATGGCCTTGCGCCGCTGCTGGGCGGGCAGGCCCGCCGCCGCCATGCCGACGACGATGGCGTTGTCGCCCGCCAGCGCGATGTCGATCAGCACCACCGAGGCCAGCGCCACCAATTCGGAGAGAAAGGGGATTTCGATCATGGCCCCGTTCATGCCTTCTGCCCGTCGGCCTGTCAAGCCGCACCATTCCAAAAATCCGTTTTCTGATCTATAGTTGCGTCAAGATGATTGAAGGTTTCGTTCTTTTGCTGTCGGCTTTGGTCTCGGGCGCTTGGCTTTTGGGCGCCGGCGCCTATATCGACGGCCATATCGGCTGGGAAAATCTCGCCCATCAGCACCCGACCGAGTTGGCGGCCCTGATGGCGGGCATCTTCGCGCCCCTGGCCCTGCTGTGGCTGCTGGCAGCCTATTTCCGCCAATCCAGCGCCCAGCGCCAATTGGCCTTCGCCCTCAAGCAATTGCATTGGCAGGCCCGCAAGTCGGCCGAACAGACCGAAACCATCGTTCGCGCCCTGGCCGAAACCCAGGACCGCGAGCGCCAAGCGGCGGCGCTGGACATCATCAACCGCGGCTTGGCCGATCTGCAGGCCCTGGCCGCCCAATTGGCCCTGTCGCTGGGCAGGCTGAACCAGGACGACATGCCCGATTTGTGGCGCATGACGCGGGCAGGCGACCGTTTCGCCTTTTTCCGCCTTCTGCTGGGCAATCCGTCCGATCCCCAGGCCGCCGCCTCTGAACTGGCCGCCCGCTTGACGGCCGTGCCTGCCCTAAAGCCCATGATCGCCGATTTCGTTCAATTGCAGGAACGTCTTGCCGACTTCGCCGCCAAGCGCGCCATCGATCCCTTGTTGCGCGAGGGGCTTGAGCTTGGCCCGCCCGCCAAGCTGCATGCCCTGCTGATGACGGCGTTACGCAACCAACCGGCGGCGATGCCGTCCAGAAACCCGCTGGCGGAAAGCACCAATCCCAGCGCGGCCTATACCGCCCATCAAGTGGCCAAGGTGCTGTGGCCCGAAGGCGCCGTCCCGCCACCCTTGTCGCCATCCCAGCCCGCCAATAGCCCGACTGAGGCGGCCCCCTGGCCGGAAAGCCCGGCGGTCGCTTCCCAACAAGCGGCCCGCCCTGAAGCCGGGGATCAAGTCCCGTCCAGCGCCAATGTCATGCCCTTCAGCCCGCTGGCTCCGGGCTTTCCCAGAAATCCAGGGCCATGAGCAGCTTGGTCGGCGATTTCCTGAAGCGGCTGTTCTTGCCGCCTCCCAAGCCGGTCGAGGCCAAGCTGCCCGACAATCTGGAACTGAAGGGCGCGCCCAAGCCGAAAACCATGACGCCCGAGCGCCAAGCCCTGATCGACGACGCCTTGAAGATCTATCGCTCCAAGCAAAGCCTGTTGGACGAACTGCCCCCCATCCAGCGCGAAGCCCTCGTCTACATGGCGCTCAAAACCTTCTTCAACGCTCCGATTGATGGCGCGGCCAAGCCGGGCGCCAAGAAACCGGCCAAGCCATCATGAAAACCGATGTCGCGCATCTGGCCGAACGGGTGAAAAGCGGCGAACGGCGATCGCTGGCGCGCGCCATTACCCTGGTCGAATCGACAAGGCCCGACCATCGCGACCAAGCCGTCGATCTTCTGGAGCGTCTGCTGCCCTTTACCGGAAAATCGGTGCGCCTAGGCATTACCGGCGTGCCGGGTGCGGGTAAATCGACCTTCATCGAAGCCTTCGGTCTGTATCTGGCGAGTCGGGGCCATCGGCTGGCCGTGCTGGCCGTCGACCCGTCAAGCCCGCGTTCCGGCGGCTCGATCCTGGGTGACAAGACGCGCATGGAAAAATTGTCGCGCCACCCCGACTGTTTCATCCGCCCCTCGCCCTCCGGCGGCGGCTTGGGCGGCGTGGCCAGGCGCAGCCGCGAAGCCATGCTGGTCTGCGAGGCGGCGGGCTTCGACGTGGTGATCGTGGAAACCGTGGGGGTCGGTCAGTCGGAAACCGCCGTCTCGGAAATGACCGACATGTTTTTGCTGCTGCTGGTGCCGGGCGGCGGCGACGAGTTGCAAGGCATCAAGAAGGGCGTGGTCGAGCTGGCCGACGCCCTGCTGGTCAACAAGGCCGATGGCGATCTGGCCCAGGCAGCCCTTAGGACATGCCGCGACTATGCCAGCGCCCTTCACCTGCTGACCCCGGCCCATCCAGGCTGGCAGCCGCCGGTTCTCAATATCTCGGCCCTGGAAGGCAGAGGCATGGACGAAACCTGGGCGGCCATCGAGGCCTACCGCAAGATCCTGGGCGAAGGCGGATTGGCGCAAAAACGCTCGACGCAGGCGCTGTCTTGGATGTGGCGCGCCATCGAAGACGGGCTGAAAGAACGGTTTCGCGGCCATCCGGCCATTGCCGCCCGCCTGGGGGCGTTGGAAAGCCAAGTGGCCCAGGGCCGCCAAAGCCCCGCCCAGGGCGCCGAGGCGTTGTTGGCCGCCTTCTTCGCCCAGACAACAGCCTAAAAATAATGCGTTTATTTTTCTTAGGACTGCCTCTTTCCTTTCCACGGCTCCGAGGCTAGTCTGGCACGGCCTAGAGGGGACCTTAAAGAATGCTCAAAGAGCCAGATGCCGACGTCCTGAAGCGCGAATTCGTGCGCCTGTTCGGACATATTCAGAAAATTCGCCTGGAATTGGCGGCCCTGGGTCCAGCCAGCGCCGGAGAAGACCATTTCGGCGGCATGGCCGATCAGTTGGACGCCATCGTCCAGGCCACGGAAGAGGCCACCAACTCCATCATGGGCGCCATGGAAGTCATGGAGACCAATCTGACCACCTTGAAGGAGCAGGCCGCGGGCGAAGAAGCCCAGCGCCTGATCGCCGGAACCGAGGACGAAATCGGCAAAGTGTACGAGGCCTGTTCGTTCCAGGACATCACCGGCCAGCGCATCACCAAGGTGGTGAAGTCGATGAAATTCATCGAAGAGCGCATTTCGAGCATGCTGGGCATGTGGCGTCCCGACGAGTTGAAGGAAGTGGCCGGGGCCGTCAAGAAAGAGCTGACCGAGGAGCAAAAACTGTTGAATGGTCCGCAGCTTAAGGGCCAGGGCGTCAATCAGGCCGATGTCGACAAGCTGTTCAGCCAGGACGATATCGATAAGTTATTTGGTTAACGGTCGCCCGTTCCCTTTTTGCCCCCTTGACGCCCACCCCCTGGTCGCGTAGAAACCCGCCTTCTCATTCGTTTCAAGGTTCAGGAGCAGATATCATGTCCCGTCGTTGCGCCATCACCGGAAAAGGCGTTCTGGCCGGCAATAATGTCAGCCACGCCAACAACAAGACGCGCCGCCGCTATCTGCCGAATCTTCAGGAAACCGCCACCTACAGCGAAATCCTGGGCAGCATGGTCAAGCTGCGCGTGTCGATGCAGGGCCTGCGCACCATCGAGCACAATGGCGGCCTGGACGCCTATCTGCTGGGCACCCCCAACACCCGCCTGACCGCCGACTCCTTGAAGGTCAAGCGTCAGCTCGAGAAGGCCAAGGCCGCCAAGGCCGCCTAATCTTCTGACCTGCCAGAAATGCAAAAGGTCGGGGAAACCCGGCCTTTTGTCGTTTCGGTTGTTCGCAAGACGTCCTAAACCTTCAGTCTCGCTGCGATGGACTCGAAACTTTCCAGCTTGGACAAGGGTCCCAGCGCCGCCAGGGTGGGGCGGCTTGACAGCAGTCGTTTGGCGGCGCGGGCCACCGAGGCGGCGTCCACCGCCTCGATCTTCTCCACCACTTCCGACGGCGGAATCGGTCTGCCAAACACCTGCATCTGACGGGCCAGCACTTCGCACCGGGCAGATGTGCTTTCCAAGCTCATCAGCACGCTGGCCTTCAACTGGGCGCGGGCGCGCGCCAATTCCTGGGCCTCTACCGGCTCGCACATCTTGACCAGTTCGGCGCACAGCACGGGCATCAATTCGCCCAGCCGCTGTGGGTCGGTTCCGGCATAGATCGAGAACAGTCCGCCATCGACATAGGACGTGGTGTGCGCGAAGACGGAATAGGCCAGCCCTCGCTTTTCGCGCACTTCTTGAAACAGGCGCGACGACATGCCGCCGCCCAGCAGCGTCGCCAGCACGGAAATGGCGTAATAGTCAGGATCGGCGTAATCGATGCCCGACAAGCCCAGCACGACATGCGCCTGTTCAAGTTCGCGCTCGGCCCGATGCTCGCCGCCCGCATATTTGGCTACATCGGCCTGCACCGGCGCCGCGCCGCCCACCTTGTCGAACTGGCTGGCCACCAGGTCCGCCAGGGCTTCGTGATTGACGTTGCCAGCCGCCGCCACCAGCAGGCGGGGCGGGCCGTAATTGGCGCGCATATAGCCTTCGATGGCGTCGCGGCTTAATCCCTTGACGATCTCTTCCGTGCCCAGCACCGGACGGCCCAGCCCTTGATCGGGAAAGGCGGCGGCCTGGAAATGATCGAAGATGATGTCGTCGGGCGTATCTTCGGCCTGGCCGATTTCCTGCACCACCACATCGCGCTCGCGGGCCAGTTCGTCCTCGGCGAAGACCGAGTTCTGCAAGATGTCGGAAATGATGTCGAGCGCCAGCGCCGCGTCTTCCTTCAGCACCTTGGCGTAATAAGCCGTATGTTCGCGCGACGTATAGGCGTTCAGATGGCCGCCGACATTCTCGATCTCTTCGGCGATCGCCAGCGCCGAACGCTTGCGGGTGCCCTTGAAGGCCATATGTTCCAGCATATGGGCCACGCCGTTGATCTCGGGCGCTTCGTGGCGGGTGCCCGCCTCCACCCACACGCCAAGCGTGGCGGTCTCCACCTTGTCCATGCGGTCGGTCACCAGCCGCAGGCCCGGTCTGACTTCCTGGATGCGCACGCTCATGGCGTCACACGGGCGCGGATCAGGTCCTGAACGGCCTTAAGATCGTTGGGCGCCGTTTCATAGCGCTCCTTGCGGCTGTGCAGATCGGCCAAACGCTTGGGCAGCGCCGGACGCTGGCCGATGGCCGCCTCGATGGCGTCGGGAAACTTGGCGGGATGCGCGGTAGCAAGGCTTACCAGAACCGAGCGCTTGTAGTCGTGACATTCAAGACCGGCGGCAACGCCGATGGCGCTGTGCGGATCGAAGATTTCGCCGGTCAATTTGAAAAGCCCCTTGATGGCCGCCTTGGTGGCCGCGTCGTCGAAACGCCGTCCTTCGAACAAATCGCGGATGGCTCTCATGGGCTTGGCCGACAAGCGGTATTCGCCGTCGGCGCGAAAGCCGCTCATCAGTTTTTCCACGGCGCTTCCATTGCGCCCCATGGCCAGAAAGAGCAGCCGCTCGAAATTCGATGACACCTGAATATCCATGCTGGGACTTAAAGTGGGGACCACATCGCCCATTGTCATCGCGCCGGTGCTCAAAAAGCGGGTCAGGATGTCATTGGCGTTCGAACCCACCACCAGACGATCGATGGGCAACCCCATCTTCCTGGCCGCATAGCCCGCGAAGACATTGCCGAAATTGCCGGTCGGCACTGCGAAGGTAAAGCCGCGATCTGGCGCGCCCAGGGCCACGCCGGCGGCCATGTAATAGGCGATCTGCGCCATGATTCTGGCCCAGTTGATCGAATTGACCGCCGACAGTTTCATGGAATCGCGAAAGGCCTGATCGTTGAACATGGCCTTCACCAAATCCTGGCAATCGTCGAAACTGCCCTCGATGGCGATATTGTGGACGTTGGGTTCCGCTACCGTCGTCATCTGGCGGCGTTGCACTTCGGAAACGCGCCCTTTCGGGTGCAAGATGACGATGTCGAGCGAGGCCCGGCCCCGGCAGGCTTCGATGGCCGCCGATCCCGTATCGCCCGAGGTGGCGCCCACGATGCACACCCGTTCGCCGCGCTTGGTCAGCACATGGTCGAACAGGCGGCCTAAAAGCTGCAGCGCGAAATCCTTAAAGGCCAGGGTTGGGCCGTGGAACAGTTCCATCACCCATTGATTGCGCCCGATCTGTCGCAAGGGCGCCACGGCCGCATGATCGAAAACGGCGTAGGTTTCGGCGCACATCGCGACAAGTTCGGCCTGTTTGAGCGAGCGGCCCACGAAGGGCTGCATGACCCGGGCGGCCAGTTCGGCGTAGGACAGGCCCCGCATGGCCTTCAGATCGGCCTTGGTGAAGGTTGGCCAGCTTTCGGGCACATACAACCCGCCATCGCGGGCCAGACCGGCCAGCAGGACGTCTTCGAACTTCAAGGCCGGCGCCCGACCCCTTGTGCTGATATAGCGCAACGCCATCGTCTCCTGAACGAAAAGGTCCCGGACAATAGCCCGCTGACGCTGGACTGCCAAGAACCTGATGTTAGAGTATCCGTCAAACAACAACCGCCAACGACAACCGAACGAGACGCGCACCATGAACCAGGCTCTATGGACCCCCTCGCCCGACCGCGTCGCCCAGGCGGCCGTCACCCGCTTTGCCGCCGAGGCCGGTCGGCGCTTTGGCCGTCATCTGCCCGACTACAAGTCCCTGCATGACTGGTCGACGCAAAGGCCCGACCAATTCTGGGACATGATGTGGGATTGGGCCAAGATTCGGGGCGACAAGGGCGCCGTCGTGGCGCAAAACCTGGATAAAATGCCGGGCGCCGCCTGGTTTCCCGAGGCAAGGCTTAATTTTGCCGAGAACCTGTTGCGGCGAAGGGACGAGGCCCAGGCCATTCAATTCTGGGGCGAGGACAAGGTGCGGCGCAGCCTAAGCTGGCGCCAGCTCTATGATCAGGTGTCGCGCATGATGGCGGCCATGAAAGCCGCCGGGCTGCAGCCGGGCGACCGGGTGGCGGCTTATCTGCCCAACATGCCCGAAGCCCCCATCGCCATGCTGGCTGCGGCTGGCTTGGGCGCCATCTGGTCTTCGGCCTCGCCGGATTTCGGCGTCCAGGGCGTGCTGGACCGTTTCGGGCAAACCCAGCCCAAGATTCTGATCGGCGTCGACGGCTATCACTACAACGGCAAGTCGCATGACTGCCTGGATAAGCTAAAGCAAATCGCAGCCGGACTGCCCACGCTGGAGAAACTGATCGTCGTTCCCTATGCCAGCGCGGCCCCCGACCTGTCCGGCCTAGCCAATGCTCAACTGTTTGCGGATTTTCTGGCCCCCTTTGTGGCCCAGCCGATCGTTTTCGAACGCTTCGCCTTCGATCATCCGCTGTATATCCTTTTTTCCTCGGGCACGACCGGGGCGCCGAAATGCATTTGCCACGGCGCCGGCGGCACGCTGCTCCAGCATATGAAGGAACATCTGCTTCATTGCGACATCCGGCCCAACGACCGCGTCTTCTACTTCACCACCCTGGGCTGGATGATGTGGAATTGGCTGATGACAGCGCTGGCCAGCGAAGCCAGCCTGATGCTGTACGACGGCTCGCCCTTCTATCCGTCAGGCAATGTGCTGTTCGATTACGCCGAGACGGAGAAGTTCACCTTGTTCGGCACTTCGGCCAAATGGATCGACGCCGTGTACAAGGCGGGGCTGGAACCCATCAAGACCCACGATCTGTCATCGGTGCGCCTTATGACCTCGACCGGCTCGCCCTTGTCGCCGGAAGGATTCGAGTTCGTCTACCGTTCGATCAAGCAAGATGTTTGCCTGTCGTCCATCTCGGGCGGCACCGACATCGTTTCATGCTTCATGCTGGGCAATCCGACGCTGCCGGTCTATCGGGGCGAAATCCAGTGCCTGGGATTGGGCATGAAGGTGGAAGTGTACGACGAGAACGCGCAGCCCGTTTACGGGGAAAAGGGCGAATTGGTCTGCACCATGGCCTTTCCGTCGATGCCGGTGGGCTTCTGGAACGATCCCGACGGGCAGAAATATCACAATGCCTATTTCGCCAAATACCCCAACGTCTGGTGCCATGGCGACTGGATCGAGATCACCTCCAATGGCGGCGTGGTGGTGTTCGGCCGCTCGGACGCCACGCTCAATCCCGGCGGGGTGCGCATCGGTACGGCGGAAATCTACCGCCAGGTCGAGCAACTGCATGAGGTGGTGGAAAGCCTGGTCATCGGCCAGGATTGGGACAATGACGTGCGCGTGGTGCTGTTCGTTCGCCTGCGCGACGGCATCATGCTAAGCGACGAGTTGCAAGCCGCCATCAAGAAGCGCATCCGCGACAATTGCACGCCAAGGCACGTTCCGGCCCGCATCGTTCAGGTGGACGACATTCCGCGCACCAAATCGGGCAAGATCGTGGAACTGGCGGTGCGCGATGTGGTGCATGGGCGCTCCGTCAAGAACATCGAGGCCCTGGCCAATCCCGAAGCCCTTGAATTGTTCAAGGGCCGACCTGAATTAAAAGGCTGACGCCAAGGAGATCCCACATGGACCCCATCGCCGCCGCCGACGCGCCCTACGCCGTGGAGCTGGAAGCCGGAACCGTTTATGTCTGGTGCGCCTGCGGGCGCAGCAAGGCCCAGCCTTATTGCGATGGGTCGCATGTCGGGACAGGCTTGGCCCCCAAGGTCTTCAAGGCGGAGAAAAGCGGCACCGCCTATCTATGCGCCTGCAAGCGCACGAAAACCTCGCCCTATTGCGACGGCTCGCACAAAACGGCTTAACAGTTCAGCGCATCCAGAAACGCCCGTCGCCGTCCTAGTCGTCCTCGTAGATGCCCCGGACGGCGCCCTTATGACAGGCTTGGCAGTTGGCCTTGCTTTTCACCTTGGGGCTTTTGAAATCCTCGGGATTGACTTCGCCGGGCCGGTGTTTTTGCACCCAACGTCCGGTTTCGGTGATGCGCAGCGGAACATCGCCAGATGCGACGCTGGCCGCCACCTTGCCCGATTCCTTGCCCGGCGCCACACCGGCGGCATGGCTGGTCAGATAGGCCTCGATCTGCGCCCTGGCCGCTTCGGGCAAGCTGGCGTCATCGCCGAAATGGCTGGCCAGTTCCTTGGGTTCCATCAGCTTCTTCCAGGAGCGCTGGGGCAGGAACTCCGGCTGGAACGCCATATGGCAAGCACTGCATTCCTTGACCACCAGCGGATCGGAAATCACCTGCACGCGAGGCCCCTTGTCGGCCAAGGCAACAGCCGGGATCAAAAGCAACAAAGCGGCGGGAATCAGTCGGCGCATGCGACCCTCCTGTTACTGGCTGATGAGAAAAGTGATGAAATCGCCCTTTTCGCTGGCCGTGCACTCGCGCCCCAGCACCTGATTGCAATTGCGGCCAAACCATTTCTCGACTTCGGCCGGATCGGTAAAGCGCGTTGGCGTTTTCGAAACCGCCATGGGGGGAATTTCCTTGCCCGCCTTGGTCTGGCCCGACGATTTTGGATCGGTCGTATGGCAACTGGAGCAAGCCGGGAATTCAGGCTTGCCGCCCGCATGCTTGTTCGTGAAGAAGGCCTTGCCGCGCTCGGCGGAGAATGTCGAAAACGCCTTGTCTTGCTGCTTGGCTTCGGCGGCGAAGCGATCGAGCAAAGCTGACCGCTGCGGGTTCGCGACGGCTTGTGCGGACAAGGCCACAAGGCAGGCGGCGGCAAGGACAAGGCGTATCTTCATGGTTATTTGATCTCCTCTGGGATGGCGATGCCCAAGGGCGAGAATCCCCCGCGCACGGCATCGACGTGACAGGCCTGGCAATTGGCTTTGCCGCCGACCAATTTGGATTTGAAAACAGGTTCCGGGATTTTGCGGTGTCTGCGCTCCCAGAAAACGGAAGCGGTGATGCGCATGGGATCGTCGGCCTTCAAGGTGGCTGGAATGCGTTGCCCGGCCTTGGTGTCCCAACCCAGTTCGGACGACTTGACCAGCCAGCTTTCAAGCTCCTGGCGATTGCCTTCCGTCAGGCTGGCATCGTCGCCGAAATGATCGGACAAGCCCGCCATCACCAGCTTCCACGAGGAAGACGGCAGCAGACTGGGATGATGCGGCGTATGGCAAGCTCCGCACTCTTTGACGTATTGGGGATTGTGGCCCAGCATGGGAACGCCCAGGGCGGGCTTGAGCGAGGAATAGAACATGGTCGAACCCAGGCTCGCGACGACAAGGCTGGCAAGAACGGCGGCTAGGCCGGGGCGCGCGATGGGCGCCTCGCCGGGAGGGACCACGGCGGCAGGGTGCGCTTCCTTGCGGCCATGGATCATCGAGCGGATCAGGTTTTCCTTCAGCAAGACGCTTTCCAGGATCACGCCCGCCACATGCAGCCCTGCCAGGACCAACAGGATATTGACCAGAAGTTCATGAATTTCCTTGGCTTGGCGGCCCTGGGCAAAGGTCAGGTAGGGCGCCAAGGGACCGGCCTTGTCGAAGCCGCCCATGGTGGCGATGCCGCTGGCCACCACGCCCAGCAAAACCACGAGCAGGGCCACGATCATGACGCCGCCCGCCGGATTGTGGCCGACAAAGCGCTGTGGTTTGCCAGAAAGCAATGATTTCAGGTGGCTAAGAACCGTGACCGGCCCGCGAACAAAGCTGGTGAAGCGCTGGTGCCAGCTTCCGAACAGTCCCCAGAACAGGCGGAAAACCAGCATGGCGCCGATGCCGAAGCCCAGAACTTCATGCAGTCCCAGCAACGATGGCGGCCCCACTTCCACGGTCAGCCAAGCGCCGACCACGAAGGCCAGAAGCAGCCAGTGGAAAATGCGGATTTCAATGTCCCAGACAAGAGCGGGTTTGTTCGTCATGACGCTACCTTTTCATAGTCAAGCTGAAGGCAAACTGAACGGAAAATGGCAGGGGATGTTTAACCAGAAATTGACGACTTCGAGCGAAACTGTCATCACAACGGCAAAGTCGTTCGACAGCGGCCTTGTCCTTATAATCCCTTCGCCACATATAGGAAGCATGTTGCACCGTCCCCTGCTCCTTCCCTGCCTGTTTCTGGTTCTGCTGACCCCCACAGGCTGCGGCGGCCCTCCCGACGCCCAAACCCGGGAATTGGCGCGCTTTTCAGTGGTCTACGACCGTTACGTCGATCCCAGCGCCACCCCGACCCAAAGGCGCGGCCAGATGGACGTTTTCAGGCTGGCGCTGAAACGGGTCCATGATCTTTATGTGACGCCCACCGACAGCAAGCTGCTGATCGACGCCGCCATCAAGGGCGTGGAAGACGACAAGCCCAAGCCCGCCTCGCTGCCGCCCGGCGATCTAGTGGAAAAGGCGCTGGGCAACATGCTGTCGACCCTGGATCCCCATTCCAATTACCTGACGCCCGATCAATACAAAGACCTGTCTTCCAGCACCCGCGGCGAGTTCGGCGGCCTTGGCATCGAGATCGCCATGGAAAACGAGGAAGTGAAGGTCGTCTCGCCGATCGACGGCACGCCTGCCGCCAAGGCCGGACTGAAGTCGGGCGACATCATCACCCATGTCGAAGGCGAAGCCATCAAGGGACAAACGCTTTCCCAGGTCGTGCGCAAGCTGCGCGGCAAGCCGGGCACCAGCGTTCGCATCTCGATCCGTCGCGAAAGCGGCTCGCCGTTCCAGGTTTCGATCATCCGGGCGATCATCGTCGTCAAGCCCGTGCGCTGGCATTTGGAATCCAATGTCGGCTATCTGCGCCTGACCACCTTCAACGAACATGCCGACGAAGAGTTGAAGCTGGCGGTCAAGGAGATCGAGAAGCAAGCGGGTGCCTCGCTGAAGGGCTATGTGCTGGACCTGCGCAACAATGCGGGCGGCCTGCTGGATCAGGCGGTGCGCATCTCCGACGACTTCCTGAATTCCGGCGAAGTGGTGGCCGTGCGCGGGCGCAAAAGCGGCGAGGAACATTACAAGGCGCGGGTCGGCGACGTGATTGCCGGACGCCCCCTGGCCGTCTTGATCAATCCAGGCTCGGCCTCGGCCAGCGAAATCGTAGCGGGCGCGCTGCAAGACCATAAACGAGCCGTGCTGCTGGGCACGACGTCGTTCGGCAAGGGCAGCGTGCAGACCATTCTGCCGCTTGAGCATGGCTCGGCCCTGAAGCTGACCACGGCCCTTTACTACACGCCGTCGGGCCGCTCGATCCAGTCGCGCGGCATCGAACCCGATCTCGTGATCGCTGGCGATCCCGCCGAAGTGAAGCGCGAAGCCGACCTGACCAAGGCCCTGCCCGCCAGCGAGGCCAAGGGACCAAGGGCGGTGGCGCAATTCTCGGAAAGCATCTGCCCGGCGGCCCAGGACCCCAAGGACAAGTTGCTGGGCTGCGCCGTGGCCCTTCTGGAGGCTGGCGGGCTGCAGCAGTTCATCGCCTTGCGCAACGCGCAGGCCGCCGCTGGCGGCGCCCCAGCAGCGCAGTAAGGCAAACGTGCCCGACTTCTCGCTGGAACAAGCGGCAAAGGGCGTCGTTGCCGGCATTGACGAGGCCGGGCGCGGCCCCTGGGCCGGACCCGTAGTGGCTGCAGCCGCCATTCTGGACCGCGAACGCATCCCCGCCGACATTGCCCACCGTCTTGATGATTCCAAGAAGCTGTCGCACGCCAAGCGAGAGGCCCTGTTCGCCTGCCTGACGCAAGGCGACTGGGCCTTGATCGGCATCGGCATGGCGTCGCCTGCCGAGATCGATTCCGTCAACATCCTACAGGCCACCTATCTGGCCATGCGCCGCGCCTTCGAAGCACTAGGCGTCAGGGCCGATCTTGCCTTGGTCGATGGCAACCGTCCCCCGCCTTTGCCCTGCAAAGTTCAAACCGTGGTGAAGGGCGACGGCTTGTCGCTATCCATCGCCGCCGCCTCGATCGCGGCCAAGGTCACGCGCGACCGTTTGATGACCGACCTGTCTGCGCGTTATCCCGGCTATGGCTGGGAAAGCAATGCCGGATACGGAACCGCCCAACATCAAGCTGCCCTGGAGCAGTTGGGCGTAACACCCGAGCACCGGCGCAGCTTCGCCCCCGTGGCAGCCCTGGTGGGTCGCAGCTTGCCGTGACTCAAGATATGGCCTGTGGATAGGTCGAAGATTCGCCAGAAAAACAAAGACTTGACGGCGAGTCGCGGTTGAATCACAGTCCGGGCATGCAGAAGCTCCCATTGAATCAAGTCCTTGAAGGGGACTGTGTCGAACTGATGAACAGCCTGCCCGCAGGGTCGGTGGATCTGGTCTTTGCCGATCCGCCCTATAACCTGCAGCTGCAAGGTGCGCTTCATCGCCCGGACAACAGCAAGGTCGATGCCGTCGACGACGACTGGGACAAGTTCGCCAGTTTCGGCGATTACGACCGGTTCACGCGCGACTGGCTGAAGGCCGCGCAGCGGGTCTTGAAACCCGATGGCGCGCTATGGGTGATCGGCAGTTACCACAATATCTTTCGCGTCGGCGCCATCTTGCAAGATCTTGGCTATTGGATGCTGAACGACATCGTTTGGCGCAAATCGAACCCCATGCCGAACTTCAAGGGTACCCGCTTCGCCAATGCCCATGAAACCCTGATCTGGTGCGCCAAAAGCAAGGACGCCAAGGTCACTTTCAATTACGACAGCATGAAGGCCTTGAACGAGGGCATCCAGATGCGCTCGGACTGGACGTTGCCCATCTGCACCGGGGGAGAACGCCTGAAGAAGAATGGCGAGAAGGCGCATCCCACCCAAAAGCCGGAAGCCCTGCTCTACCGCGTTCTGATGGCCACCACGCGCCCCGGCGAAATCGTGCTGGACCCCTTCTTCGGCACCGGCACCACCGGCGCCGCCGCCGTTCGCTTGGGCCGTCATTTCATCGGGCTTGAGCGCGACAACGACTACGCCAATCTGGCCCGCGCCCGCGTGTCGGGCCTGACCCAGGCGGCGGAAACCGAATTGCTGATCACGCCTTCGAAAAAGGCCGAGCCGCGCATTCCTTTCGGCATCCTGGTCGAGCGCGGCCTTTTGAAACCCGGTCAGGTGCTCAGTTCGCAAGACAAGCGCCACACCGCCCGCGTGCGCGCCGACGGCACGCTGATCGCCGATCGCCATCGCGGCTCGATCCATCAAGTGGGGGCTTTGGTGCAAGGCGCTCCGGCCTGCAACGGCTGGACCTATTGGTGTTTCGAAGCCAAGAAGGGCCAGATGGCCCCCATCGACCTGCTGCGCCAGCAGATCAGGGATGAGATGGTGGCGGGGTAGAGCTTTCACTTCCCTCATGTGTCATGGCCGGGCTTGACCCGGCCATCCACGATTTTCTTGCAAGGCCACCAGAAGGCTAGACGTGGATGCCCGGAACAAGTCCGGGCATGACGTATCGGTTATTGCGACTGCATGGATTCGTCTGAATTCCTTTCCAGCGCCTGTCCGGCCAAATACAACGAGCCGCAGATCAGTACGCGCGAAGGCGTGGCCGTATAGGCCGCCAGTTTGGAAAGCGCCGTCTCGATGCTTTCCCCGGCCTCTGCATATAACAGTCCCTGGGCTTTCGCGGCAGCCACGATCTCGTCGGGCGCGATGAAGTCCTCGCCTTCGATCGGCACGGCGATCATGCGTTCGGCCCTGGCGGCCAGCGGCTTGATGTATCCCGTGGCGTCCTTGCGCTTCAGCATGCCGAAAATCAGATGCAGCGGGCGGTCTTTCCAGTCGCGGGCCTGCAGCGCGATGGCCTTGGCGGCGTGCGGATTGTGCCCGCCGTCCAGCCACAATTCCCAGCCTGCGGGCAACAGGCCTGCCAGTTTGCCTGTTTTCAAATGCTGCAGGCGGGCGGGCCAATCCACGGTCTTCAGGCCCAGCGCCATGGCGGCGGGCGGAATGTGAAACCCTTCCAGCCGTTCCGCGGCGGCCAGGGCCAGACCGGCATTGTGCAGTTGGAAGGTTCCTTCCAGCGCCGGGGCGGCCATCGGGCCGATGGCGCCCGCGCGACCCTGGAAGACGACGCCTTCGGGATGGGTGCGCAAGAACCATTCCTTGCCTTCGATCCATAAAGGGACGCCGAAAGAGAGCGAGCGGGCCTCCAGCACTTTCATGCTGGCGCGTTCCTGCTTGGCCAGCACGCAACCCACACCATATTTCATGATACCCGCCTTTTCGGCGGCGATGGCGGCCAGCGTATCGCCCAGATAGTCCATGTGATCCATGGCGATGGGCGTGATCACGGTCAGTAGCGGACGCTCGATCACATTGGTGGCGTCAAGCCGCCCACCCAGCCCGGTTTCCAAAAGCACGATGTCGGCTGGCGTTTCGCTAAAGGCAAGAAAGGCCGCCGCCGTCGTGGCTTCGAAGAAGGTGATCGGCTGGCCTGCATTGGCCGCTTCCACGCGCGCCAAAACATCGCGCAAATAGCCGTCGTCGATCAGGCTGCCCGCCAGACGAATGCGTTCGTTGAAACGCACCAGATGCGGCGATGTGTAGACATGAACGCGGTAACCCGCCGCCTCCAGAATGGCGCGCAGATAGGCGACCACCGATCCCTTGCCGTTGGTGCCCGCCACATGCACCACGGGCGGCAATTTCTTTTCGGGATTGCCCAGCGCCGTCAGCAGGCGCTGCACCCGAGACAGATCGAGATCGATCTCTTGCGGGTGCAGGCTCTTCAGTCGCGCCAGCAGTTCTTTAGGCATCAGCCCTGGCCAGCATCAGCACTTCGCCGGACGGCCCCTTGTTGCGCAACAGCGAGAAGATGCGGATAAGCGTGTCGCGCAACTGGTGGCGATGCACCACCATATCGACCATGCCGTGCTCTTCCAGATATTCGGCGCGCTGGAATCCCTCGGGCAGCTTCTCGCGGATGGTGTTCTCGATCACGCGAGCGCCCGCGAAGCCGATCACGGCGCCCGGCTCTGCGATCTGGATGTCGCCCAACATGGCGAACGAGGCCGTCACGCCGCCGGTGGTGGGATCGGTCAGCAACACGATGTAGGGTAGGCCCTTTTCCTTGACCTTGTCGACCGCCACCGTGGTGCGCGCCATCTGCATCAAGGACAGAATGCCTTCTTGCATGCGCGCCCCGCCCGAAGCGGGAATCAGCAAAAGAGGCGAATCTTGGATCACCGCCAGTTCGGCGGCCGAAACGATGCCCTCGCCCACCGCCACACCCATCGAGCCGCCCATGAATTCGAAATCGAAACCGGCCACCACGACATTCATGCCGCCCATGCGCCCATGCGCCACGATAACGCCGTCCTGCTCGCCGGTGCGCGCGCGCGATTCCTTCAAGCGCCCGGAATAGCTTTTCAGGTCCTTGAAGCGCAAGGGATCGTCGGGCGTCTTCATCAATTCGATGCGGCTGTAGACGCCGTCGTCGAACAGCATGGACAGGCGGCGCTTGATGTTGAGCCGCATATGGCCGTTGCAGTGGGTGCAGACGTTCCAGTTCTTTTCAAGGTCGCGATGAAACACCATCTGGCCGCAAGCCGGGCATTTCTGCCACAGATTGTCCGGCACATCCTTCGACTTCACCAGCTTTTGGATCTTGGGCCGGATATAGTTGGTCAGCCAGTTCATATGAATATCTCCCGCTTCCCTATTTCCGCGCTTCTCTAACGCCGTCGGCCAGTTCAGCCACGAATTGATGCACCTTCGCCACGTCGCCGGTCGCCACCATTTCGACCACCGCCGAACCAACCACCGCCGCATCGGCATGTCTGGCCACCGCCACCGCCTGCAAGGGCGTCTTGATGCCGAACCCCACCGCGATGGGCAAGGACGTCTGCGCCTTCAAGCGTCCGACCGCGGCCCCCACCGCCGCCTCGCTGGCCGAGACGGTGCCGGTGACGCCGGTGATCGAGACATAGTACACGAAACCCGAAGCCTTGTTCAGCACCACCGGCAAGCGGGCGTCGTCGGTAGTGGGGGCGGTCAGGAAAATGAAATCGATTCCGCAACGAGACAACGGCACCAGCAGTTCATCGGCTTCCTCGGGCGGCAGATCGACCACGATCATGCCATCGACCCCGGCCTTGGCCGCATCCTGGGCGAAACGCTCCACCCCATAGATATAGACGGGATTGTAATAGCCCATCAACACGATGGGGGTTTCGGCATCGCTCTGCCGGAAGGCGGCGACCATTTCAAGCACGCCAGGCAGCGTCATGCCCGCCGCCAGGGCGCGCTTCGACCCTTCTTGAATGGCCGGGCCGTCGGCCATGGCGTCGGTAAAGGGCATGCCCAGTTCGATGATGTCGGCGCCCGCCTTGGGCAAGCCGTTCAAGATCGCCTGCGAGACATCGCGCCCGGGATCGCCCGCCGTCACGAACACCACGAGGCCCGCCCGGTTTTCGGCTTTCAACTTGGCGAAGCGTGGGGCCAGTCGGCTCATGACACCCCTCCCTCGCCGCGAAATTTCTGAAGCGTCGCGATATCCTTGTCGCCGCGCCCGCTTAAATTCACTACCATCAGATGGTCCTTGGAAAGAGTGGAGGCCAGTTTGCCCGCATAGGCCATGGCGTGCGCTGATTCCAGGGCCGGAATGATCCCTTCCATGCGCGTCATCATGACGAAGGCGTCCAGCGCCTCCTCATCCGTGGCCGACACATAGGTGACGCGCCCCGTTTCCTTCAGCCAGGAATGTTCAGGTCCGATGCCGGGATAATCCAGCCCCGCCGAAATGGAATGACCTTCTTCAATCTGGCCGTCGTCGTTCATCAACAGATAGGTGCGGTTGCCATGCAGCACGCCGGGACGTCCGCCCGCCAGCGATGCCGCATGTGCTTTGTCCAGCCCATGGCCCGCCGCCTCGACGCCGTAAATGGCGACGCCAGCGTCGTCCAGGAATGGATGGAACAGGCCCATGGCGTTCGAGCCGCCGCCGATGCAAGCCACCAGCGAGTCCGGCAGGCGGCCTTCCTGCGCTTTCATCTGTTCCTTCGTTTCCTCGCCGATCACGCATTGGAAATCGCGCACCATGGCAGGATAGGGATGCGGCCCGGCCACCGTGCCGATCAGGTAATAGGTGTCCTCGACGCGGGCCACCCAGTCGCGCAGGGCCTCGTTCATGGCGTCCTTCAGCGTGCCAGCCCCCGCCGTGACGGGGCGCACTTCGGCGCCCAGCAATTTCATGCGGTAGACATTGGGGGCCTGGCGCTCGATATCGGTAGCACCCATGAAGATGCAGCAATCAAGGCCCATCAGCGCGCAGGCGGTGGCGGTGGCGACGCCATGCTGGCCCGCCCCGGTCTCGGCGATGATGCGCTGCTTGCCCATGCGCTTGGCCAGCAGGATCTGGCCCATGCAGTTGTTGATCTTGTGGGCGCCGGTATGGTTCAGATCCTCGCGCTTCAAGAAAATTTTCGCCCCGCCGAAATGGCCGCTCAGGCGCTTGGCGAAATAAAGCGGGCTGGGACGGCCCACATAATGCGTCAGCAAATCGTCAAGCTGGGCCTTGAAGGCGGGATCGTTCCTGGCCTCGCCGTATGCCTGTTCGACCGACAGGATCAGGGGCATCAGGGTCTCGGCCACGAAGCGACCGCCGAAAATGCCGAAATGGCCGTTTTGGTCGGGGCCGCTGCGCAGCGAATTGGCGCGATGGTCAGGCATGGGCGTTCACTTGAAATTGCGAGAAGACGGCCCGAATTGGTTCGGGAATGGGTACGGGGCGCTGTGTAGCACGATCAACGAAAACATGCACCCAATGACCGGTGGCGGCGGCCTGCTTTTCGCCCTCTTCGAACAGTCCAAGCCCATAGCGCACGCTGGTGCAGCCCAAATGTTCGATGCAAAGCGTGGCGACGATGTTGCCGGGATAGCTGAGCGGCTTTAGAAAGCGGCATTGCGATTCGGCGGCGAAGACCAGCACCGGCTCGTCGAAACCGTGAAAGCCCGCCTTCTCGGCCAGGAATTTCAAGATCACCGCCTCGTAATAGCGGTAGTAAAGCACATTGTTGATATGGCCGAACATGTCGTTGTCCGACCAGCGCGTGGGGATGGTCAGCCGGTAAGGAAAATGGTCGAGCGTGAGCGGAGCGTGCCTTGTCATGCGTCTACTGCGCCGTCCAGCCGCCATCCATGGGCAGCGAGGTGCCCGTCATGTTGGAAGCGGCTTCCGAGCACAAGAACACCGCCAGCGCGCCCAATTGCTCGGGCATGGTGAAGCGCAAGCTGGGCTGCTTTTCGGCTAGCAGGCGACGCCCGCTTTCCTCGATCTCGATGTCGCCCGCCTTGGCGCGCGCCACGATCTGCGCCTCAACCAATGGCGTGCGCACCCAGCCGGGGCAAATGGCGTTGACCGTGACGCCGGTGGTCGCCAGTTCCAGCGCCACCGTCTTGGTCAGCCCCACCAAACCGTGCTTGGCCGAGATATAAGCCGCCTTGTTGACCGAAGCGACCAACCCATGCGCCGAGGCGATGTTGATGATGCGCCCCCAATTCTTCTTCTTCATGCCGGGCACGGCGGCACGGATGGCGTAGAAAGGAGCCGAGAGATTGATGGCGATGACGGCTTCCCACTTCTCGGGCGGAAACTCTTCCACCGGGGCCACATGCTGAATGCCCGCATTATTGACCAGGATGTCCGCCGAACCCAGCTTGGCTTGCGCGGCCTGGATCATGTCGTCGATCTCGCCGGGTTTGGTCATGTCGGCGCTGTGATAGAGCGCCTTCACGCCGAAATCCGTCTCGATGCCTGCGCGGATTTTCTCGATCTCGGACGCGTCGCCCAAGCCGTTCAGCATGACGTCGGCTCCAGCGCCCGCCAACGCCCTGGCGATGCCAAGCCCGATGCCGCTGGTCGATCCGGTGACGACGCCAACTTTTCCCTTGAGCGACATGCGGCTATCTCCTTCAAACGAAACGGGGGACCATCCTTAAGGACAGTCCCCCGTTATAGCGAATCAGAGCCTTACAATCTAGGCTTCGGCGGCTTCTTCTTCCTCGGCCACCGGACCCGAATCCTGGCCCTTGGCCGACGTGTCGCGGTCAACCAGCTCGATCATGGCCATGGGCGCGCAGTCGCCATAGCGGAAACCGGCCTTGATGATGCGCGAATAGCCGCCCTTGCGGGTTTTGTAGCGCTCGGCCAGGGTGGTGAACAGCTTGTTGACGATGACCGCGTCTTGCAGCTGCGACAGCGCTTGGCGACGGGCATGCAGGCCGCCGCGCTTGCCCAGCGTGATCATCTTCTCGGCAATGGGGCGCAGATCCTTGGCCTTGGGCAGCGTGGTCTTGATCTGCTCGTGCTTGAGAAGAGCGACGACCATGTTGGCAAACATCGCCTTGCGATGCTCGCTGGTGCGGTTCAGTTTACGTCCGGCAACGGCGTGGCGCATGATGCGTTACTCCTCTTAAGCTAGGCCTTCCAGGGGAAGGACCGATTACGAAACCCGCCGCCTCGGGCTTGGCCCTAAAGCACGGCGAGAATGGGCCGGAATGGCCCGTTTTAAATATGTCCCTCAATCGCCGGGCGGGATGCTCCGCATCCCTTGGCTCCCGCGCACATCGGTGCGCGAGCGCGCCTTGCGCGCTTGATTGTTAGTACGGCTCTTCCAGCTTCTTGGCCATATCCTCGATATTCTCGGGCGGCCAGCCGGAAACTTCCATGCCCAGATGCAGGCCCATATGCGCCAGCACTTCCTTGATCTCGTTCAAGGACTTGCGGCCGAAGTTGGGCGTGCGCAACATCTCGGCCTCGGTCTTCTGAACCAAGTCGCCGATATAGATGATGTTGTCGTTCTTCAAGCAGTTGGCCGAGCGGACCGAGAGTTCCAACTCATCGACCTTGCGCAGCAGGTTCTTGTTGAAGGGCAGGTCGTCCTTGCTCTCTTCGTCGGCGCTGTGGGTCGGCTCTTCGAAATTGATGAAGAGCTGCAACTGGTCTTGCAGAATGCGCGCCGCCAGGGCCACGGCATCCTCGGGCGTCACGGCGCCGCTGGTCTCAACCTTCATCGACAGCTTGTCATAGTCGGTGACTTGGCCGACGCGGGTGTTCTCGATCTTATAGGCCACTTTACGCACGGGGCTGAAAATGGCGTCGATGGGGATCAGGCCGATCGGCGAATCCTCGGGCTTGTTCTGGCTGGCGGGCACATAGCCCTTGCCGGTCTGCACGGTCAGTTCCATCGAGAGCTTGGCGCCCTCGTCCAACGTGCAGATGACCAGATCGGGGTCCATGATTTCGATGTCATGGCCGGTCTCGATCATGCCCGCAGTGACTTCGCCGGGTCCGATGGCGCGCAGCATCATGCGCTTGGGGCCTTCGCCATGCATGCGAAGCGCCAGCGTCTTGATGTTGAGCACGATGTCGGTGACGTCCTCGCGAACGCCGGGGATCGACGAGAATTCGTGCAGCACGCCGTCGATATGGATGGCCGTGACGGCAGCACCCTGAAGCGACGACAAAAGGATGCGGCGCAGCGCGTTGCCAAGCGTGGTGCCGAAGCCGCGCTCCAAAGGTTCCGCGACGACGGTGGCGATGCGGCGCGGATCTTCCCCGGCCTCGACCTGAAGCTTGTTGGGCTTGATCAGTTCCTGCCAATTCTTCTGAATCACGAGCCAATCCTCATGCTGAAGGTGAGCCGGGATCTGCCCCGGCAAGGCGGATCAACCAGCGGCCAGAACTGGGAATCAGCCCTGACCGTAACGAATAAACTTAAACGCGACGACGCTTGCGCGGACGGCAGCCATTGTGCGGAATGGGCGTGACGTCGCGGATGGCCGTGATCGTAAAGCCCACTGCCTGAAGCGCGCGCAGCGCCGACTCGCGACCGGCGCCCGGGCCGGTCACTTCCACGTCCAAGGTGCGCATGCCGTGCTCGGCCGCCTTCTTCCCGGCGTCTTCCGCCGCCACCTGGGCCGCGTAAGGGGTCGATTTGCGCGAACCCTTGAAGCCCTGAACGCCCGCCGACGACCAGGAAATCGCATTGCCCTGGGCATCGGTGATGGTGATCATGGTGTTGTTGAAGCTCGCATTCACATGCGCAACACCCGAGGTGATGTTCTTACGTTCGCGACGGCGCGGACGCGCTGCGGCTGCTGCTGCTTTTGCCATGTCCCGATCCTAAATCCTTAAAACCAAAAACCTTACTTGGTCACTTTCTTCTTGCCGGCAATCGCCACGGCAGGTCCCTTGCGGGTGCGGGCGTTGGTGTGGGTGCGCTGACCGCGCACCGGCAAGCCTTTGCGATGACGCAGGCCGCGATAGCAACCCAAATCCATCAGACGCTTGATGTTCATCGAAATCATGCGGCGCAGATCGCCTTCGACCTGATATTCGCGGTCGATCAGCTCGCGGATGCGCAGAACCTCGTCGTCGGACAGCGTGTTAACGCGCCGCTCCTGGGTAATGCCAACCTTGCCGCAGATTTCCTGCGCCTTGGTGCGGCCAATGCCATGGATGTAAGTGAGCGCGATCTGCACCCGCTTATTGGTCGGAATATTGACACCCGCAATACGAGCCAAGGCCCTTTCTCCTTCTTATATCCACCGGCTTTTCAGGCCGCAGAAACGTCCAACCCACTGATAAACAGCCAACATCCACGGCCCGGAGGTGTTCCCAGCCGTGGAAGGTGGGGCATTATAGGCGTGATTTCACGCCTGTCAACTGACTCTCTGGCCCTGTCAAGCTCTTTTAGCCGCCCCTGGGGCAACGCGCGCCTCAGGGACGGCTGAAGGGCTTAAAGAGCAGACAGCACCTGCATGATGCTCTTTGAAACATCGTCGATGGCCTGGGTGCCGTCAACGACCTTCAAAATACCCGCCCCTTCGTAGAAGCCCACGATGGGAGCGGTCACTTCGTGGTAGGCGCCCAGGCGGGTGCGCACCGTTTCTTCATTGTCGTCCTTGCGCCGGGAAAACTCGGTGGCGCCGCACTTGTCGCACACCCCGTCCGTCTTCGGCTTCTGGAACTTGTCGTGATAACCGGCGCCGCACTTGGCGCAGGTGAAGCGGCCCGTGATGCGCTCGACGATGAACTGGTCGGGCACGCGGATTTCGATGGCTCCGTTCATGGGCTGCTGGTTCTCGGCCAGCATCTTGGACAGGGCCTGAGCCTGCGGGATCGAGCGGGGAAATCCATCCAGAATGAATCCCTTGGCGCAATCGGGCGCCTTGATCCGCTCGGCCACCATTCCGATGATGATGTCGTCGCTGACCAACTGGCCCGCTTCCATCACCGCCTTGGCCTTAAGTCCGATCGGCGTTCCGGAGGCCACGGCGGCGCGCAGCATGTCGCCGGTGGACAGCTGAACCATGCCGGTAGCATCTTCGATTCGCTTGGCTTGAGTGCCTTTGCCGCAGCCCGGTGGGCCTATGAGTACGATACGCTTTGTTGCATTCATTGACGAGCTCCCTTGAGTTTAGCCTTTTTGATGAGGCCTTCATATTGGTGCGCCAACAAATGTGATTGAATCTGGGCCACCGTGTCCATGGTTACGCTGACGACGATGAGCAGACTGGTGCCGCCAAAGTAAAACGGCACCGCGTATTGCGAGATCAGAATCTCGGGCAGAATGCTGATCAGCGACAGGTAAATGGCGCCGATCACGGTCAACCTGGTCAAAACGAAGTCCAGGTAATCGGCGGTGTTCTTCCCGGGGCGGATGCCGGGAATGAAGCCGCCGTGCTTCTTCAGATTGTCGGCCGTGTCCGCAGGATTGAAAACGACGGCCGTATAGAAGAAGGCGAAAAAGACGATCAGGAACGTATAGATGGCCAGATACAGGGGGTGGCCGCGTCCCATCAGGGCGTTGAAGGTGGCCAGCCACTCAGGTCCACCGCCCTGCGCCGCAGAGAAGCTGGCGAAGGTGGCGGGCAACAGCAGAAGCGAGCTGGCGAAAATGGGGGGGATGACGCCCGACGTGTTCAGCTTCAAGGGCAGATGCGAGCTTTCGCCGCCATACATCTTGTTGCCGACTTGGCGCTTGGGATATTGCACGATGATGCGCCGCTGGGCGCGCTCGACGAAGACGATGACGCCGATGACCGCCGTGACCAGAATGATCAGGCCCAGGATCAGAAGGACGGGAATGGCGCCGGTGCGCCCCAATTCCAAGGTGCCCGCGATGGCGCTGGGCAGTTCCGCCACGATGCCCGCGAAGATGATCAGCGATGTGCCGTTGCCGATGCCGCGCGCCGTGATCTGCTCGCCCAGCCACATCAGGAACATGGTGCCGCCGACCAGCGTCACCACGGTCACGAAGCGGAAATGCAGGCCGGGATCATGAACGGCAGCACCCGCGCTGCTGGTCATGCCTTCAAGCCCGACGGCGATGCCATAGGCCTGGAAGGTGGCGACCAGAACGGTCAGATAGCGCGTATACTGGTTGATGCGCTTGCGCCCCGTCTCGCCTTCCTTCTTCATCGCCTCCAGCTGCGGGCTGACCGTGGTCATCAGCTGCATGATGATCGATGCCGAGATGTAGGGCATGATGTTGAGCGCGAAGATGGTCATGCGCGAGAGCGCGCCGCCCGCGAACATGTCGAACATGCCAAGGATGCCCCCACCCTTGGCGTTGTTGAACAGATCCTTCAGAATGTAAGGATCGATGCCGGGCAGAGGGATATAGGTGCCGATTCGATAGACGATCAAGGCGCCGAGTGCGAACCACAGCCGCTTCTTTAAATCGGTCGCCTTCGAAAAGACGCCCCAATTCAGGCTGGCGGCCATTTGCTCGGCGGCTGACGCCATGAACCCAACTCCCTATGTTTTATATGATCACGCTGGCGTGGCCGGAAGGACCAGCTTGCCCCCGGTGGCTTCGACGGCCTGCTTGGCGGCAGCGCTTGCCGACGCGACTTCGATGGTCAGCTTGGCGGTCAGCGTGCCCTTGGCCAACAGCTTGACGCCGTCCTTCATGTCCTTGAAGAAGCCGGCGGCCTTCAGCGTTTCGGCGTTTACCGGCTTGGCGGCGTCGAGACGCCCGGCCTCGACGGCCTTTTGCAGCGCGCCCAGATTGACCGCCACATATTCGGTCGGGAACGGATTGGTGAATCCGCGCTTGGGCAGGCGGCGATAGATCGGCATCTGGCCGCCTTCGAAGCCCGCCACGGCGATGCCGGTGCGCGCCTTCTGACCCTTGACGCCCTTGCCCGAGGTCTTGCCCTTGCCGGAACCGATACCGCGTCCAAGACGCTTCTTCTTGCGAGCCGCGCCCGCATTGTCGCGAAGTTCGTTGAGCTTCATGTTGTCCGGCTCCTAGCCCAATTCCTCGACGCGCACCAGATGATGCACGACGGTGATCATGCCGCGAATGGCCGGAGTGTCTTCCAGCTCGGATACGCGGTTCATCTTGTTCAAGCCCAGCCCGACCAAAGTCTGCCTTTGCACGGGGATGCGCCCAATGGGGCTGCCGATCTGGGTCACGCGCAGCTTCTTGCCAGCCGCAGTTTTAGCTTTGGCCATGATTACGCCTCCTTGGCCTGGGCGGCGGCCTGAACGCCGTCGCGACGAGCCGTGATGTCGCCCACCTTCTTGCCGCGCTTGGCGGCAATGGCCCTGGGACCCATCAGGCCCTTCAGCGCCTCGAAGGTCGCCTTGACCATGTTGTGGGGGTTCGAAGTGCCGATGCACTTGGCCACCACGTCCTGCACGCCCATCGTCTCGAAGACGGCGCGCATCGGGCCGCCCGCGATAATGCCGGTGCCGGGAGGGGCCGAACGCAGCACGACGCGACCGGCGCCGAAATCGCCGCGGATGTCGTGATGCAAGGTGCGGCCTTCGCGCAGCGCCACGCGGATCAGATTGCGTTTGGCCTGTTCGGTGGCCTTGCGGATGGCTTCCGGAACTTCGCGGGCCTTGCCCGTGCCGTAACCGACGCGGCCCTTCTGGTCGCCAACCACGACGAGGGCGGCAAAGGCGAAACGGCGTCCGCCCTTCACCACCTTGGCGACGCGATTGATGCTGACCAGCTTGTCGACGAATTCGCTTTCCTCGCGCGATTCCTCGTTGCGCTCGCCTTGACGCTGGCGTCCGCGTTGCGGGCGCTCGGAGCGTTCACCGCGCTCGCCGCTGCGGGGAGACCGGTCGGAATTGGGTGCACGTGCCATAAGCCAGATTCCCTTGCCTTATTAGAAGTTGAGGCCGCCTTCGCGGGCCGCCTCGGCCAGGGCCTTGACCCGACCGTGAAACATGTAGCCGCCGCGGTCGAACACCACGTCCTTGATGCCGGCCGCGAGGGCGCGTTCGGCGATCAACTTGCCGACCATGGCGGCGGCGGAGGTGTCGGCACCTGTCTTCAGACCCTTCTTCAGGTCCTTTTCCAGCGTCGAAGCCGAGGCCAAAGTGGCACCCTTCGCGTCGTCGATGACCTGCGCATACATGTGCTGGCCAGAGCGGAAGACCGACAGACGCGGACGTCCGCTGGACTTCTTGCGGAGCTGGGTCCGCGTGCGCGCCTTGCGGCGTTCGAAAAGGAACAATGCGTTCGCCATATCGGTCGTCCTTACTTCTTCTTGCCTTCTTTGCGCAAGATGGTCTCGGTATCGTACTTGATGCCCTTGCCCTTGTAGGGTTCAGGACCGCGATAGGCGCGGATTTCAGCGGCAACTTGGCCCACTCGCTGGCGATTGGCGCCAGAGATGGTGATCGCCGTCGGCTTTTCGCAAGCGATCTGCACGTCGGACGGGATCGGATAGACCACGTCGTGACTGTAGCCCAGCTGCAGCTGCAGGTTCTTGCCCTGGACGGCGGCGCGGTAACCGACGCCGTTGATTTCCAGGTTGATCTTGAAGCCTTCGGAAACGCCCTTGACCATGTTGTTGACGAGGGCGCGCGTGGTGCCCCACATCATGCGGGACTTCTTGGTCTCCGAACGAGGCGCCACCCAAACCTTGCCGTCTTCCAACTTGACGTCGACTTCCTCGGTCAAAGGCAGAACGATCTGTCCCAGCTTGCCCTTGGCGGTCAGCTCCTGGTTGGCGATGTTGACGGTCACCCCCGAGGGAACCGTCACCGGATATTTTCCAACGCGTGACATGGCGACCCCTTAGAAGACTTGGCAGAGCACTTCGCCGCCAACATTGGCAGCGCGCGCTTCCGCATCCGACATGACGCCCTTGGGCGTCGACAGGATGGAGATGCCCAGGCCGTTATAGACCTTGGGCAGGTCCTTGATCTTCGAATAGACCCGCCGTCCCGGCGTGGAAATACGCGAGATTTCCCGGATCACCGGTTCGCCCTCGTTGTATTTGAGTTCGACGGTGATCTCGTCCACGCCCGGGCGACGGTTGCCGCGGGAGTAACCGCGGATGTAGCCTTCGCGCTTCAAGACGTCGAGGACGTTCTCGCGCAACTTCGAGGCGGGAGCCACGACGGAAGCCTTACGGGCCTGTTGCCCGTTGCGGATCCGTGTAAGCAAATCGCCAAGAGGATCGGTTAACGACATAGTTCCTGCTCCTCCTAATTACCAGCTCGACTTGACCATGCCGGGGATCTGGCCCCAGTTGGCCAGGTCACGCAATGAAATGCGGCACAGTTTGAACTTACGATAGTTGCCCCGGGGACGCCCCGTGAGTTCGCAACGCAGACGGTACCGGGTGGCGGCGCCGTTGCGGGGCATCTCGGCCAGCTTGATCGCCGCCTCGAAACGTTCTTCCGGAGAAGCCTCGCGGTTCATGACGACCGCCTTCAAGCGCGCGCGCTTTGGGGCCTGGCCCTTGATCATGCGAACGCGCTTCTTGTTCTTCTCGATTGAACTGAGTTTAGCCATATCCCTACCCTACCGGATCAGTTGGCGAAAGGCATGTCGAAGCCCTTGAGAAGCGCCTTGCACTCCTCGTCGGTCTTCGCGGTGGTCACGATGGCGATATCCATGCCCCGAATCTTGTCAACCTTGTCGTAGTTGATTTCGGGGAAGATGATCTGCTCTTTCAAGCCCATGTTGAAATTGCCGCGCCCATCGAAGCACTTGCCCGAGATGCCGCGAAAGTCGCGGATGCGGGGCATGGCGATGTTGAGCAAGCGGTCCAGGAATTCCCACATGCGCTCGCGGCGCAGGGTGACCGTGCAGCCGATGGGCATGCCTTCGCGGATCTTGAAACCCGCGATCGCCTTCTTGGCCTTGGTCACCACGGGCTTCTGACCGGTAATCGCGGTCAGTTCCGCCACCGCCAGATCGATCTTCTTGGAATCGGCGCTAGCTTCGCCGACGCCCATGTTGATGACGATCTTCTGCAAGCGCGGAACCTGCATGACATTGGTGTAGCCGAACTGCTCTTTCAGAGCGGCCTTCACCTTGGATTCGTAAATATCCTTGAGGCGGGGATGCGCCATGTTCCTCTCCCTCAGCGGTCGAAGGACTCGCCGGTGCGCGAGGATACGCGCACCTTGCGGCCGTCTTCGAGAATCTTGAACGCAACCCGGGCCGGCTTGCCGTCCTTGGGGTCAATCAGGGCGAGGTTCGACAGGTGGATGCCCGCCTCACGCTCGACGATGCCGCCTGGATTGGTGGCGCTTGGCTTGGTG
The DNA here is from genome assembly GCA_015231795.1 of Alphaproteobacteria bacterium. NCBI lineage: Bacteria > Pseudomonadati > Pseudomonadota > Alphaproteobacteria > Alphaproteobacteria bacterium. Next base: position 240,752 of record JADGAX010000005.1, read on the forward strand.
TGACGCTTCATCATGTTCACACCCTGCACGACGGCGCGGCCCTCGGTGGGAGAGACGCGCAGAACGTCGCCCTTCTTGCCCTTGTCCTTGCCTGCGAGCACGACGACGTGATCGCCCTTTTTGATTTTGGCAGCCATTACAGCACCTCGGGAGCCAGCGAAATGATCTTCATGTACTTCTTGGCCCGCAATTCGCGCGTGACGGGTCCGAAGATGCGCGTGCCGATCGGCTCGCCTTGCTTGTTGATCAGCACAGCCGCGTTCTTGTCGAAGCGGATGGCGGTTCCGTCGGCGCGGCGAATTTCCTTCGAGGTGCGCACGATGACGGCGCGATGAACGTCGCCCTTCTTCACGCGGCCCTTGGGAATGGCCTCCTTGATGGAAACGACGATCACGTCGCCCACTCCGGCCACACGGCGCTGCGAACCACCCAGCACCTTGATGCACATAACCCTGCGTGCGCCTGAATTGTCGGCGACGTCCAGGTTGGACTGCATCTGGATCATATCGGTATCCCTTCCTTGTCCTTAGGCCTTGGCCGTGGCGCCGTCTTCGGGCAACACTTCCCAGGTCTTGGTCTTGGAGATCGGCTTGGTTTCGCGGATGCGCACCACATCGCCCATCTTGCACAGGTTGTTTTCATCGTGCGCGTGATACTTCTTCGAGCGCTTGATGAACTTCTTGTAAATCGGGTGCATGACGCGGCGCTCGACCTTGACCACGATGGTCTTGTCCATCTTGTCGCTCACCACCACGCCTTGCAAAACGCGCCTCGGCATCGTTGCTTCTCCTTACTTCGCGGCCGTCTGGGCCTTTTGGCCCAGAACGGTCTTGATGCGGGCGATCTCGCGGCGCACTTCGCGCACGCGGGACGTATTTTCCAACTGCCCGGAAGCCTTCTGGAAGCGCATGTTGAACTGCTCCTTCTTCAGGCTGACCAGCTGTTCCTTCAGCTGATCGGGCGTCTTGGCACGATGATCGGCTGCCAAAGTCATCTTAAGCCTCCATCATGCGGGTAACGATCTTGGTCTTGATCGGCAGCTTGGCGGCGGCCAACAGGAACGCCTCGCGGGCGATGGTGTCGGACACGCCGTCGACCTCGAACATGATGCGGCCCGGCTTGACGCGAGCCACCCAGAATTCCGGCGAACCCTTGCCCGAACCCATGCGGACTTCGGCGGGCTTGCTCGACACCGGCACGTCCGGGAAGATGCGGATCCACACGCGGCCTTGGCGCTTCATGTGGCGCGTGATGGCGCGGCGAGCGGCTTCGATCTGGCGGGCGGTGACGCGCTCGGGTTCCATGGCTTTCAAGCCGTGCGAACCGAAGTTGAGCGAGGTGCCGCCCTTGGCCAGACCCTTGATGCGGCCCTTGTGGGCCTTGCGGAATTTCGTGCGCTTTGGACTAAGCATGGATCAAACCCTTTACGCGGTCACGGAGCGGGCCGGCGGCTGGCCATCCAGGGCCTGCCGTTCGGTCGCCATGGGGTCGTGCGCCATCACTTCGCCCTTGAACACCCAAACTTTGACACCGCAGGTGCCGTAGGTGGTCTTGGCGGTCGAGACGCCGTAATCAATGTCGGCGCGCAGCGTGTGCAGGGGCACGCGGCCTTCGCGATACCATTCCATGCGCGCGATTTCGGCGCCGCCCAAACGGCCCGAACAGTTGATCCGGATGCCGAGCGCGCCCAGACGCATCGCCGACTGAACGGCGCGCTTCATGGCGCGGCGGAAGGAAACGCGGCGCTCCAGCTGCTGGGCGATGTTCTCGGCGACCAGTCGGGCGTCGAGTTCGGGCTTACGGATTTCCAGGATGTTGAGGCTGACTTCGCCGCCCGTCATCTTGGACAGTTCCTTGCGCAGCACCTCGATGTCGGCGCCCTTCTTGCCGATCACCACGCCGGGGCGCGCCGAGTGCAGGGTAATGCGGGCCTTCTTGGCGGGGCGTTCCACCACCACCTTGGCCACGCCGGCCTGAGCCAGACGCTTGTGCAGATATTCCTTCAGCTTCAGGTCTTCCATCAGCATCTTGCCGTAGTCGTTGTCGGCGAACCAACGCGAATCCCACGTGCGATTGATGCCGAGCCTGAGGCCGACCGGATTGACTTTATGACCCATCAGACCTTCTCCTTGCGCTCACGCACGACGACGGTGAGATTGCTGAACGGCTTCTCGACGCGTCCCGAGCGGCCACGGGCGCGGGCGTGAAAGCGCTTCATGACAATGCCCTTACCAACAAAAGCCTCGGCCACCATCAGACGATCAACGTCGAGCTGGTGGTTGTTTTCCGCATTGGCGACCGCCGACTGCAGCACCTTCTTGACCTGCACCGCGATGCGGCGCTTCGAGAAGGTCAGCTGCGACAGCGCATTGGCCACCGGCAGGCCGCGGATCGATTCGGCGACCAGATTCAGCTTTCTAGGGCTGGTGCGGATGGACGACGCGAAGGCTTTCGCCTCGTTGTCTGCCAGATCGCGTTCAACGGCTTTCTTGCCCATGGTTACTTCCTCTTCGCCTTCTTGTCGGCGGCATGGCCGTGGAACGTGCGGGTCGGCGAGAATTCGCCGAACTTGTGGCCGATCATGTTTTCGGTCACCAGCACGGGGATGAACTTCTGTCCGTTGTAGACACCGAAGGTCAATCCCACGAATTGGGGCAGAATGGTCGAGCGACGCGACCACATCTTGATCACTTCATTGCGGCCCGAAGAGCGCGCCTTTTCGGCCTTCTTAAGAAGAAAGCCATCGATGAACGGGCCTTTCCATACCGAGCGAGTCACGGTCCCGTCTCCTTATTTCTTCTTAGCTTTGTGACGGCTGCGAACAATCATGCCGTCAGTGCGCTTGTTGTTGCGAGTCTTCTTGCCCTTGGTCGGTTTGCCCCAGGGCGTAACCGGGTGACGGCCGCCCGAGGTGCGGCCTTCGCCGCCGCCATGCGGGTGATCGATCGGGTTCATGGCGACGCCGCGAACGTGCGGGCGCTTGCCCAGCCAACGCTGACGTCCGGCCTTGCCCAGCGAGATGTTCTGCTGGTCGGGATTCGACACGGCGCCGACGGTGGCCTTGCACTCGCCGCTAACCAGGCGAAGCTCGCCGCTCATCAGCTTGACTTGCGCGCGTCCGGCGTCTTTGCCAACCAACTGGGCGTAGGTGCCGGCCGAACGGGCCATCTGTCCGCCCTTGCCGGGCTTCATCTCGATGTTGTGAATGATGGTGCCGACCGGCATGCTTTTCAGCGGCATGCAGTTGCCGGGCTTGATGTCGGCCCGCTCGCTCGACAGCACGGCGTCGCCGACGCTCAAGCGCTGCGGAGCCAGGATGTAGGCCAGTTCGCCGTCCTCGTACTTGACGAGCGCGATGAAGGCGGTGCGGTTGGGATCGTATTCCAGACGCTCGACGGTGGCCGTCATGTCGATCTTGTTGCGCTTGAAGTCCACCATGCGGTAGCTCTGCTTGTGCCCGCCGCCACGGAAACGCACGGTGATGCGGCCATGGTTGTTGCGGCCGCCCGACGAGGTCTTGCCTTCGGTCAGCTTCTTCTCGGGCTTGCCCTTCCAGAGACCCGAACGGTCTACCAAAACCAGCTGGCGCTGGCCGGGCGTGGACGGCTTGAAGTTTTTGAGTGCCATGGCGTCAGATTCCCGTCGTCACGTCGATGCTCTGGCCTTCGGCCAGCGTCACCATGGCTTTCTTGACGTCCGAACGGATCGCCTTCCTGCCACGGAAACTTTTGGTCTTGCCCTTGGCGACCAGGGTATTCACCGCCGTCACCTTGACATTGAAGATGCCTTCGACCGCCGCCTTGATTTCGGGCTTGGTGGCCGACAGCGGCACGCGGAAGGTCACTTGGCCGTGCTCCGACCCCATGGTGGCCTTCTCGGTAATCACCGGAGAGCGCACGAGATCGTACATACGCTCCTTGGACAGCTTGACTTCGATCTTGCGGCTCATTTCAGGCGGGCCTCCAGAGCTTGCACAGCATCCTTGGTCAGGACCAAAGTGTCGCGGCGCAGAATGTCGTAAACGTTGGCGCCCTGGCTGGGCAGCACATCGATGCCGATGATGTTGCGGGCGGCGCGGGCGAAGCCCTCGTCAACCGCCAGGCCATCGACGATCAAGGCCGAGTTCCAGCCCAGCTTGGTGAAACGGCTGGCCAGTTCCTTAGTCTTGGCGTCGCCGATGCGGGCCATGTCCAGAACCACCAGCTTGCCGTCGGCGGCCTTGGCCGACAGAGCGGCCTTCAGCGCCAGCTTGCGCACTTTCTTGGGCAGGTCGAAGGCGTGCGAACGGGGCTGCGGTCCGAAGATCACCGCGCCGCCGCGGAACTGCGGGCTGCGCAGCGAACCCTGACGAGCCGAACCCGTGCCCTTCTGCTTGAAAGGCTTCTTGGTGGTGCCGGAAATTTGCGAAATGCCCTTGGTGGCATGCGTGCCGGCTTGGCGCTTGGCCAGCTGCCAGCGCACCATGCGGGCCAGAATGTCGGGGCGCTTGGGCAGGCCGAAGATCTCTTCCATGAGATCGACCTCGCCGACCTTAGCGGCATCCAGGTTGATGACGTCGCACTTCATGGCGGCTTAGTCCTTTGTCTCTTCGGCGGCTTCAGCAGCGGGTGCGGCTGAGGCTTCGGCAGCGGCCTTGACCGCGGCGGGGAAAGGAAGGTCCTTGGGCAGCTTCTTCTTGACCGAGTCCTTGATCAGAACCCAAGACCCCTCGGCGCCGGGCACGTTGCCCCGGATCAGCAGCAGGCCTTCGGCGTCGTCGGCGCCCACCACCTTCAAATTCTGCGTGGTGATGCGCTTGTCGCCCCAATGGCCAGCCATCTTCTTGCCCTTGAAGGTCTTGCCCGGATCCTGACGGTTGCCGGTCGAACCATGCGAGCGGTGCGAGATCGACACGCCGTGCGAGGCTTCGAGACCAGCGAAATTGTGGCGCTGCATGACGCCCGCAAAGCCGCGGCCCTTCGAGGTGCCGGTGACGTCGACGAACTGGCCGGCCACGAAATGGCTGGGCAGAACCTCGGACCCCACCGGGATCAGGGCGTCCGCCGACACGCGGAACTCGACCAGCTTCTTCGAGGGTTCCACCTTCGCCTTGGCGAAGTGGCCGCGCAGAGGCTTGTTGACGTTCTTGACCTTGGCCTTGCCGATTCCCAGCTGCACGGCGGTGTAGCCGTCCTTGTCCTGGGTGCGGTTGGCCACCACATGGCAATCCGTCACCTTCAAAACCGTCACGGGCACATGGGCTCCGTCTTCGGCGAAGATGCGGGTGATGCCAAGTTTCTGGGCGATGAGACCGGTACGCATATCGGTGGTTCCGTTCCTAGAGCTTGATCTCGACGTCCACGCCGGCGGCGAGGTCGAGCTTCATCAGCGCGTCCACCGTCTGGGGCGTGGGGTCAACGATGTCGAGAAGACGCTTGTGCGTACGGATTTCGAACTGCTCGCGCGACTTCTTGTCGACGTGCGGGCTGCGGTTCACCGTGAACTTCTCGATGCGGGTGGGCAGCGGGATCGGCCCGCGAACCTGGGCGCCAGTCCGCTTGGCGGTGTTGACGATCTCGCGCGTGGACTGGTCCAGCACGCGATGATCAAACGCCTTCAAGCGGATGCGGATGTTTTGGCTTTCCATGACTGAATGCCTTCCTTCTACCCAACCCTAACGACTACTCGATAATCTTGGCGACGACGCCGGCGCCGACCGTGCGGCCACCCTCGCGGATGGCGAAACGCAGGCCTTCGTCCATGGCGATGGGGGCGA